>MFTF01000001.1 GCA_001786745.1 Candidatus Nomurabacteria bacterium RIFCSPHIGHO2_01_FULL_36_23
AGATTTTTTAGATTATTTCGATAGTAAAGATTCTTTTCAAGAAGAAATTTTTGAATGGATAAAAATTAAAATAGACAAATAAAAACGGAAGCCTTGCTTCCGTTTTAGTCGTTTTTTAATTGCTGTTTTTAGTCAAGATATGTTATACTTTTGCTAATATGAAAAATAATAAAGGTTTTGCGCCAATTGCAATAATTCTCATTATCTTTGCTGTTTTAGCTGTTGGGGGCGTTGCATATTATGCGGGCAAGAGTTCAAGCCCTACTACACAAAATATACCAGAAAATAATTATCAGCCAGCAGGTCAAAATATTCCAGTTGTAAATTCTAATAATACAACCCCAAACCAGCAAAATGCAAACAGCGTGGAGGGTTATATTACTTCTCAAAAAGTTGGCATATTTGATATAGGGGAACCGGTTCCAGATCAATCTTTGTTGTTACAAGCAAAATATTCTATAAAAGAAACAACAATCTTTACTGAGGGAATTCCAGTAAAGCAATATGTTGTTTCCATGGGCAGTAAGGATTTATTAACTTTAGGATTGCCTCCTAATTCAGGTGAAAAAATTTGGGATATCAGCGTTATATCACCTGAATTTAAGACAAAAGAAGGGATTGGTGTTGGTTCAACAGTATCTGATTTTCTAAAAGCATACCCAAATTATAAGTTTTGGTATTCCCAGGAAGAAGGCGAACATTTTGTGTTAAACACTTCAAGTAATGCAACAAACCCTCAATTCTTTTTAGACAGAAGTGGTCTTATTAATCCTAATGAGAATTTTAATTATCCTACATACAGACAAGCGAAAATCTCGGATTTTAAAACGAGTGCCAAAATCACAGGCGTAAGAGTATATTTTTCTCCCTAATTTTATTCCAAATAAACCAAGGTCATCTTCTGGTCTTTTGGTTCAAATAATGTGATTTGAAAATTATAAGTTTTGCCAAGTTGCAGTTTTTCGCGAAGTTTTGATTCTGAATCAAAAGTTGAGTTGTGCACCAGTCCGGCTACACCTTCTTTGATAGAAACCAGCGCGCCATGCTTATTGTATTTAATAACTACTCCCTTAATGATGTCCCCCTTTTTTAGTTTTCCTTCAAACTCTTTCCATGGATTTTCTTTAAGAGCTTTAATGGAAAGCGATATTTTGTCGTCTTTTATTTCTATCACTTTAGCTTTGACTTGATCTCCCACCTTGAACATGTTTCGAGGATCTTCTACGAGACCCCAATCAAGCTCAGAAATATGCACCAGTCCCTCTAATCCATCTTCCAGTTTTAAAAATACGCCAAAATCAACCAGTCCCGCGACTGTACAATCCAGATTATCACCAATGGCATATTTGCTTAAAATTTCCTTTTTCTCTTCAGGGTTATTGTCTTTTTCTGAAAAAATTAATTTGCCTTCTTTTGGAAGAGTTGAAATAATCATTACGGAAATTTGCTGTCCCACAAGTTTTTTTAATTCTTTTAGTATTTTATCTTTATCTGAATCTAGAACACGCGGATAATGCTCGGCTTTGAGTTGAGAAGCAGGCAGAAATCCTTGTATGCCTTGCCATTCCAAAATTAATCCCCCCTTATTGGCATCTTTTATTTCCAAACTCATTACAGTTTTTGCCTTGATGGCTTTTTCCGCTTCGCTCCAAGTTAATGCTTGCTTTGCTTCTTTCAGGGAGAGTTCTATGTATCCGTCATCATTCTCTATTTCAACAACTTTTGCCTTAATAATATCACCTAAACTTATTTTTTTAATAATATCTTTAGCATTAATAAATTCACGACCGTAAATAATACCAGTGCCAAAAGGCGATAGATCAACAAAGACCGATGATTTTTCCACCAAAATTACAGAACCTTCCACCAGAGAATCAATTTCTGGTTTATTTACGCTTCGGTCAACGATAGAATTTAGCACTAAATTTTCTTTCAATATTTCTTTTTTCTCCATAAAATTAAAAATCCGCCATAAAGCGGATATAAGGCTTAGGTTCTATCGGAGAAATTTACATCCGTTAGTGTTACCCTAAATCTGCTATTAATACTTCCAATATAGCAAAAAATTTGTTACAATGCAACTAATGATAATCACATATTTTGGCAAGCAATTTTTTAAAATTCAGCAAGGGGAGATGATTCTAGCTTTTAATCCTGTTAGCAAGAGCTCTAAAACCGGCATTTTTGCACATTTTGGCGCGGATATTGCATTTATCACCACCAATCACCCTGATTATAATGGATTGGAACAACTTTCTCATGGCGAGCGAGTTCCTTTTGCTATTACCGGTCCGGGAGATTACGAAATTAAAGAAATTTTTATTAAAGGAGTCTTGTCAAATACGCTCATTGCTGACCCCGCCAAGGACGGGGTAAATAAAAAATATATCAATACTATTTATTTATTTTCCCTAGATAATATTAATATTGCATTTCTCGGCGCATTATCAGATTCCGAACTTTCCAAAGAATCGCGTGAAGCTATAAATAGCCCAGATATTCTTTTTATTCCGGTCGGGGGAAAGGGATTACTGGATGTTAAATCAGCAGCCAAACTCACAGCTTCTCTTGAACCTAAAATGATAATACCGATGGATTATGACGATAGCTCTCTTAAAACATTTTTAAAAGAAACTGGAGAAGAAAAAGCAGAAGTCGTGGAAAAATTGACACTTAAACAAAAAGATTTAGAAGGTAAAGAAGGAGAAGTAATTGTACTAAAAATTACATGAAAAAAATCATTCATCATTTAAGAAAACAACCCGAGCAAGTCAGAAGACATATTTTACATATCTCTATTATTATAGCCGGTATTATTATGTTAAGTCTTTGGGTTTATTCCTTGGGAGAAAATTTTAGTAATGCTGATACACAAAAAAAACTAGAACAAAACTTAAAACCTTTTTCCATATTAAAAGATAATATGGCGCCATTATGGTAAAAAAATCGGAAGAAGCAAACCAAAAAGCGCACATTGATATAATTACTCCGGTTGATGTTGTGACCGAAATGAAGGAGTCTTATTTGGCTTACGCAATGTCGGTTATTACTTCGCGCGCCTTGCCGGACGTTAGAGATGGACTCAAGCCCGTGCATCGCAGAATTTTATTTGCCATGCATGAAATGGGATTAACCCATTCTGCGCGTTTTCGAAAATCAGCGGCAGTCGTCGGAGATGTGCTCGGAAAATACCATCCACATGGAGATGTGGCAGTTTATGATTCTATGGTTGGTATGGCGCAAGAATTTTCTTATCGTTATCCTTTGATTTTAGGGCAGGGTAATTTTGGTTCGATTGATGGAGATAATGCTGCGGCTATGCGTTATACTGAGGCAAAAATGTCCAAAATATCGGGTGAGCTTTTGCGCGATTTAGAAAAAGAAACAATTGATTTTCGTCCAAATTATGATCAAACTCGTAAAGAACCGACAGTATTTCCTTCTAGCGTGCCGGCGCTACTTTTGAATGGTACTCTTGGTATTGCTGTTGGTATGGCGACCAATATCCCCCCTCATAATTTAGGGGAAGTACTCGACGCAACAATGGCTTTAATTGAAAATGAAAATAGTACGACCGAGGATTTAATGCAATTTATAAAAGGTCCGGATTTTCCCACTGGGGGTATAGCTTATGGATATAAAGATATGCTTCATGCGTACTCGGGGGGAAGGGGCGGAGTTGTATGCCGAGGCGAAGCCGAGATAGTGGAACAAAAGGATGGAAATTTTTCCATTATTATCACCTCTATCCCTTTTAGAGTTAATAAATCAAATTTAATAATGGCCATCGCTACATTAGTGCAAGAAAAAAAACTTGAAGGCATTAAGGGACTCCGAGACGAATCAACCAAAGATATCAGAATTGTTATTGATTTAAAAAATAGCGCCCATCCCGAAAAAGTTTTAAATTATATTTATAAAAATACTCAGCTTGAATCAAATTTCAATTTCAATATTGTGGCCCTAGTGGATGGCGTGCCACAAACGCTTTCTTTAAAGTCTATTCTTTTAGAATTTATTTCACATAGAAAAGAAGTGGTGAAACGGAGAAGCGCATATGATTTGCGCAAAGCGGAAGAGCGTGAACATATACTTCTAGGTTTGAAAAAAGCACTTGATAAAATAGATCGCGTTATCAGTATAATTCGCGCCTCAAAAAATTCTCAAGTGGCAAAAATTAATTTAATAAAAGAGTTGAAATTTTCAGATTTACAAACAATGGCTATATTGGAGATGAAATTGTCCAAGCTGGTCGGACTTGAAAGGCAAGCAGTATTGGACGAATTAACCGAAAAACAAAAATTTATCGCAGAAATGAAAGACCTTTTAGCTAGTCCTAAAAAAATACTTAAGACTATTGCGGAAGAATTAAAAGAAATTCATGAAAAATACGCAGATGAACGTCGAACAAAAATAGTTAAAGGCGGAGTCAAAGAAATTTCCGATGAGGATTTAGTTCCAGAAAAGGAAACCATGTTAGTCTTTACTCAAGGTGGATACGTGAAGCGCACAGATACCTCGGAATATCGTTCACAGAAGCGAGGAGGAGTTGGTGTAATTGATCTTGAAACCAAAGAAGAAGATTTTGTCACGATGCTTGTTTCCGGTTCTACGCACAGCAATACCTTATTTTTTACAAATTTAGGAAAGGTTTATCAAATGAAAATGTACGATGTTCCCGAAGGTCGCCGCGCTACGCGCGGCAAATCCATTATGAATTTTTTGGCGCTTGAAAGTGAAGAAAAAGTGACTTCAATCTTAGCAATACCCAAAGACAAAGATCAAACTGCTTCACTGATGCTCATTACGAAAAATGGCACAGTCAAAAAGATGTCAAATACTAGTTTCAAAGATGTGCGCCGTAGCGGTATTATTGCTATTCGTTTAGATAAAGATGATCAACTTATTTCAGCCCTTATAACCGAAAAGGGAGATGAGGTTATAATTGCCACAGCTGGAGGTCAATCTATTAGATTTAAAGAATCCGATGTGCGTGAAATGGGAAGAACTGCTGGCGGAGTAAGTGGTATAAAATTAGGAAAAAATGATGAAGTTATCAGTGTTGATGTTGTAAAAAAATCTACAGAAAAAGGCGCTTTTCTCACAATGAGCGCGAATGGTTTTGGTAAAAAGACTTTTTTAAAAGAATATAAAGTTCAGAAACGTGGTGGCTCGGGTGTTAAAACTGCGAAAGTGACTGTGAAAACCGGCAAACTGATAGTGGCAAAAGTATTGACAGGCGAAGAAATGGAATTGATTGCAATGTCAAAGAAGGGTCAAGTTATTCGCACAACACTTAAAGATATTTCTTCTCTTGGTCGCCAAACTCAAGGCGTGAAAATCATGCGCCTCCGCGCCGGCGACGGTATTGCTTCCTTGGTTTGTATATAAATAAGTATGTCAAGGATGCCCCTTGACACTGAAATTTAGTGTCTGTTCTATAAAATTATTAACATCGCCAAAAGTTCCAATTAAGAATTCCTTATTAACTATTAGTAAATTTCTCTTACCCACAAAATCATTATAACTACTCCATTTATATTCGCTTGGATGTTTTACTATCTTATCTTTTACCGCATTCATGTGAATATAAGCTGATATCCACATTAGTTGTGGATTGTTTTCAATTAATACAGCCTTGAATTGATCTTGGAAAAGATGCCCCACTCTTTTGTGTTTTTTATTAATATACATAGCATAACTCGTACAAAGTTTTGAAATTAGTTTTGAAATCGGAACATCTCCATCTTGTTTAATTAAAAAGTGAAAATGATTTGGCATAAGACAAAAAGCAAGAAGTTTAAAATTATTTTTATTTGCTTCAGTAATTCTAATTCTAGAGTAAGGTATAGCTATGAATTTTTCTTTATTTAATTCTCCTTCAGTAAATCCCAAGCAAAGACCAAGCCTAAAAAGAAAAGCTTTATAGTCTTGTTCGTCAAAGAATATTTTTTCTTTATTATTACCCCTATTGTAAATATGAAAGATTGCACCAGGCGCAAAATTTTTATAATCTCTATTTTTCATCCCTCTATTATAACATGTCAAGGGGCATCCTTGACATGTAGGGTAGTGGATAAGTTTATTTCGTATTATAATATAAATATGTTCACCGATCCTGTAAAAAATTTAAAAGCTCTTGGTCTGCGGGAAGATAACATCGTAGCGGATTTGGGCGCGGGAACTGGTTATTATTCTGTTGCCGCAGGAACAATGGTGCCCAGAGGAAAAGTTTATGCCGTTGAAGTGCAAAAAGATTTTTTAACGACGATTAAAAACAAAGCAAGAGAAGCGCATCTCAGTAATGTAGAGTGTTTTTGGGGAAATGTTGAAAAAATTGGCGGGACGAAAATAGGGGATAATATAGTGGATGCAGTCATTGCTTCCAATATACTTTTTCAAGTTGAAGATAGAGATCAATTTATTGAAGAAGCAAAAAGAATATTAAAGTCTCAAGGCAAAGTTCTTTTGATTGATTGGTCGGATTCTTCATCTTTAGGATTATTAGTAGCTGTTCCAAAGATTAAGGCGCGGGAGATGTTTGAAAAAAAAGGTTTTATTTTTGAGCGTGAGATTGATGCGGGGGCGCATCATTATGGTATGATATTAGTAAAATTATGAAAGGAAATTTCCAACTTATAACTATCATTGTATTTATAGCCGCCGCTATTTTGGGTGTTCTTGTTTTTTCCGGCGCGATACCGATTGGAAATCAAAATGCGACTGGCGGACAAGGTACTGTTGTTTTGTGGGGAACGGTAAAATCTGGCGCCATGTTGTCTTTACTTGAGGATTTTAATAATGCCAACCCGACTTTTATCGTAAAATACGAAGAGAAATCTCCCGATACTTTTGACCAAGATTTACTCGAAGCAATAGCCTCTGGCGTGGGACCCGATATGTTTTTTCTGCCTGACAATCTGGCATTTCGTTATTCCAATAAGATTGTTACTATTCCTTTCGCCAGCTATTCGCTGGCAACATTTAAGAATACTTTTGCCAGCGCCGGAGAGGTGTTTTTATCTTCAAAAGGTATTTTAGCTTTTCCAATCAGCATTGATCCACTGGTGATGTATTACAACAGAAGTATGCTTGATGCCAATGCAGTTATTTTTCCTCCAGCTTTTTGGGATGAATTTACTAATCTTGTTCCATTTATTACTAAAAAAGATGATTCAAATAAAATAATAAAAAGCGCTGCCGCGCTCGGGCATTTTTCCAATATTGCTCATGCTAAAGATATCATTTCCGCCTTTTTCATGCAGGCGGGGAATCCAATTGTCTCCGAGAAGGATGGAGCTTTTAGTTCTATTTTGAGCAGTTTTAATTCTCAATATGACCTGGCTTCAGTTTTGAAATTTTACACGGATTTTGCCGATCCCTCAAAAAATATTTATTCTTGGAACAGGTCTATGCCAAATTCGGTCGATGCTTTTTCGGCGGAGAACTTGGCATTTTATTTTGGTCATGCGAGCGAGCTTGCAACATTGATAAATAAAAATCCAAATCAAAACTTTTTCGTTGCGCCTATTCCTCAAATCAAAGACGCCAAGTTTAAATTAACGGGCGCCCGAGTGACTGGTCTCGCCATTTCGTCTTTTTCCAAGAATTTCAACACGGCTTTTGTCGCGGCTAGCTTGATGGCGACAGGGGACTTTGCGAATAAATTTGCAATGACGCTGGGGGTGGCGCCAGCGCGCCGGGACTTGCTTAAAATTATGCCGGTTGATTCATATTCTCCAATTTTTTACAATTCAGCGCTTTTTGCCAAGAGCTGGCTTGACCCGTCAAACAAGGACACAGATGACATTTTTCGCAGAATGATTGATGGAGTGCTTTCAAATAGTGTCTCAACCAGAGATGCTATTTCAGATGCTGATGCTAAACTTAACTTATTGCTAGTAAAATGAAAAAATTTATAATTTTTATTTTTATATTTTCAATACTTATTATGCCGATTTTTTCTTTTGCGGCAGGCTTGGTTCCAGAGTGTGATAGTGTGTCAGTACCAGGACAATGCACTTGGGGATTTAGTGAATTTATGAAACTTATAGATAATGTGATTAAATTTATTCTTTTTAAAATGGCTATACCCATTGCCGCGATAATGTTTGTTTATGCCGGTTTTGAACTTGTAACTTCCGGAGGCAGTACGGAAAAGAGGGGAACAGCCAAGAAAGTTTTTACCAATGCCGTTTATGGCTTAGTTCTGGCCGCTGGCGCTTGGCTTATCGTTAAGACGTTATTGTCAATCTTGGGCTATAACGCACCTTGGATAGGATTTTAAAGTGAGACCTGTCCCGTAGTAAATTTTGCTAAAGATTTTACTTCGGGATATAATTAAAAGCAATGAAATTTATTGGGGAAAATTTTTATAAATTGTTTTTAGTTGCTTTATTGGTAATTTTGCCGGCTTTGTCTTTTGCGCAAGATATTACTCCTTCTCGACCTACTGGTGACATCACTCCTTCTAACCCTTGTGAGGGAAAAATCTGCAATCCAATAAACTCAAATACCATTCAAGAATTTATAAGAGTTCTTTTGGAGGGCGCGCTTAAAATTGGCATACCGCTTGTCGCGCTGGCCGTCATTTATTGCGGTTTCCTTTTTGTGCAGGCCAGGGGCAAGCCGGAAGAAATTACCAAAGCTAAAGACGCCCTGCTTTACACATTAGTCGGCGCGGCAATACTTTTGGGATCGTGGGCCATTGCCAAACTGATATCGGATACTGTGCTTGCATTGTAAAATAACATTATGAAAAAAAATCTTTTAAAAATCTCTCTTTCCCTTTTCTTGTTAATAAGTTTGCTTATTCCTTTTAATACTAGTTTAGCTGCCCAATCTCCTGGTTGTCCGCCAGACTATATTATCGATTCCACAGGAGTATGTGTTCCTAGTAATACTACGCAAGTATGCACTGGCACTGGCATAGATGGTTTAATATGTAATTTTCAGCAAATTCTCAATTCAATTATTCCCGTCTTGGTTGCCTTGGGGGTGGTTTATCTTGTTTGGGGAATAGTTCGGTATGTTATTGGTGATAGCGAAGAGGCGAAGAAAAAAGGAAAAGACAGAATAATTTATGGCATTATAGGCCTGACTGTGATAGCGGGTTTGTATGGACTGGTGAATATTGTTATAAATACTTTTAATCTTGGCGGAACTTCCGCGCCAACGTTAGCGCCTTTAACTGGAGAGGGTTTAAATTGTAGTCTCCAGGGTAGTCCAAAGTTTCAAGATTTAGCGTGTTACATCACTAATATTATTAATAATTCGGTAATTCCTTTAATTTTTGCTATAGCTACAGCTTTTTTCGTCTGGGGTGTGGTGCAGTTTGTTATTAACAGCGACGAAGAAGCGAAAAAAGAGAAAGGCAAGCAGTTTATGTTTTGGGGGATTATTGCTTTAGCTGTAATGATTAGTGTTTGGGGTTTGGTCGCGATTCTTGGCAGTACTTTTGGTCTTAATACTTCAATTCTTCCGCAAGTTGAGCCGTAATTGCTTTTGTTTTCATTGGGTTATGGTACCCGTAGTGAGACCTTGCAAGGCTCTATTGCCGGGTGGTATAATTAAAAGGTCGGTTATTTATTAAAAATTATTAGAAAATTCATGAGCATAGCGAATATGATTTTCTAACCCCGTTAAATAACTTTTGTAAAGCAAAAGTTGTCCAAAGGACATTTAACAGGGTGACATTTTTATACTCATTATGTTCGTTAAAAATTAGTCATGAAAAAGAAATTAATTGTATTGTCGGGTTTTGTTTTAGGTTTAGCGCCTGTTATGGTGTTGGCGCAACAAACACCACCATCATTTGCTAGGTGTTCTTCAGCTCAAACTGGAACACTATATAGTATGTTGTGTGTAATAGGGAACGTTTTAAATGCTGTCGTTCCTATTTTGATAGCCCTGGGGGTGGTTTATTTTGTATGGGGAGTTGTCACTTATGTGATTTCTAATGACGAAGAGGCAAAGGAAAAAGGAAGAAACAGAATAATCTTTGGAATCATTGGTTTAGCTATTATCATTGGTTTATGGGGACTTGTAAATATTTTAGGAAGAACATTTGGTATTGGATCTACCCAAAATACTAATGTTATTATGTTTCCAGGTGTTGCCTTTTAATAGCAATCTTAGAATCTCTTATTAAACATGGATTTATTTTCCACGAAAGTAGCTTATGCTGACTTCAATTCTTTTCTGACGAACGTTGATAATATGATTATCAATCCGCTTATCTTGTTACTTTTTGCTTTAGCGGTTGTATATTTTCTTTACGGTGTACTTGAATTTCTGGCTAATCAAGAAAATGAAGAAAAGAAAACAACAGGCAAAAGTCATATGCTCTGGGGAATTGTCGGGATTACCATAATGATGGGCGTTTGGTTTTTTCTTAATATGATAATAAATACTCTAAATATAAAAGACATAAAAATTAATGATGGAAAAATTGATGTTAAATTAAATCCGTAAAATAATGAGGTAAAAATAAAAAAAGGCAGTCGCGATGACTGCCTTTTGCGTCGGCCATTAGCCAACGCGATACCTCCTTTCTGACCCCTTTTGCGCTGGGTCAAGGCGCTCCGGCTTTACTTTGCCGAAAAAAGTTCTATTTGAAGGGGTCCGTCCAAGGAAGCAAAATTAGCATTCCCCGGCGTGAACTGGTCGAGAGTGAACTTATCCCCTCGGCCGGAACGATTGAGAAATTCCGTCTTTCCAAAGAATTGGACCGAATAGGGCCGCCCCCCTGTTTCGATCTTAACATCCCAATCCACATACATAGTGCATGGAGTGGTACATGCGTTGATGGGTCCTGGCGGTGGCACCGTCGGAGCCTGCGAGCTTGCCGGCGGGGAGGGGGGGGTGCCTGCTACACACCTTCCCTCAGTTCCTCTATAAAAGCCGGCTGGAATTTTAATCCATTTTTCAGTTTTCTCGTTTTGGCAGTTGCCTATATCGGCTTTGGCTTTTAAAACTTCCCACTGCTGGCTACCCGCTATCCACACGATAACAATTAAACACAGAACACTTGCCCAGCCGATTAGCATATGAACGGGAGATGGAAGAGTGGCGATTTTTGCCATTTCTGCTCCCCAGGCACTGATGAACACTATCAAGAAAACTCCCGCGACAACGGCCGCGAGTGAGAATCTCGTGATCCAGGCGATGAAGCCCAGAATCAAGAGTGCCACAAAGGCCACCAATACTATTACTATCCTCATTTTTCACCCCCTTTTTTACGGCCGAAAAAGTCAGAGAAGGCTTCGCCCACTATCAACCATTCAGGCTTCACTCCCGCTGCTGTGGCTTTTTCTGCCAGTGCCTTTCCGGATATTTCGGCGCTAGAGCGTTGCTCTCGCGCCTTACGGATTACGGCTGGAAGATTGTAATCCTCTAGGTCAATTTCCGTCCAGAAGCCCCATTCTTTGGTAACCAGATCCTCACGAAGGGCATTGTTTACCTCTTCTTCAATTAAATGCATGACCTGTTTGTCAACCTTTCCAGTTGTACCGGTTTTCAAATCGGCGTCTGGGAACAGTTCATTTAGGGTCCGTTTTTCCAGAGATTCCTGGAGCTTGGCAACAATGCGGGTAAGAACTGCGTCGCGGCGTTTTGCGTAGTTGATCACTGTCGTCACCTGGATTATGCAGTTCTTCAAGCGCCCCAGGTCAAGATTAGGGTCGTTCAGTCCCGGCATTTTAGGATAACCCACTTGAAGACGACGGACAATGTAATCCACCTCCAGTTCAATTCCATCCCCCGTGATGAGTGTCACGTTGGACGGATTTTCCGCTTCGTTTTTGAGAGAAACTTCTTTCTCAAGAACACGATGGATGCCTGGGATGATGAAGCCAGTCCCAGGTAAAACTACATCCGTCCGTCCTGTCCACATGTTATTGTAGACGAGGGCGGTGGCTGGTTTGACTTCCGTTCTTGACTCCATAATGAGGAGTACCAGAATGGCTATCACGCCTAGCGTGAACGCTACGAACAGCAAAATCCACATATTTTTCTCCCCCCGCCCGCAGGCGCTTTTTCTGATTTTTAATTCTCAAATAACTGCGTAAATCTTTTATATTGTATCATACTAAACAGAAAAAGTCAATATTGATTTTTATCTTCTATTGACTATATAATTTATATGTAATTTGATAATTATTATGTCAAATATTATACAATTTACAATCAAAAAAGATGAAGATGGAG
Source organism: Candidatus Nomurabacteria bacterium RIFCSPHIGHO2_01_FULL_36_23 (assembly GCA_001786745.1). Classification (GTDB taxonomy): domain Bacteria; phylum Patescibacteriota; class Minisyncoccia; order Phycocordibacterales; family UBA9973; genus UBA9973. The sequence continues at coordinate 12,208 of MFTF01000001.1, forward strand.
TTTACTGCGCCAAAGCAGTTGATCACCCTATTTTTACATTTGGAAAAACTTTACCAGAATTGGAAAAAAATATACAAGAAGCTACCGCATTGTATATAGAAGGTGAAGATTTGCCATCTATTGGTCTTTCAAAAGAGCCGTCTTTGCTGGCGAACTTTGAAATACCTAGTATCACTTATGCTTAATAAGCTAAGAAATTTGTCTGGGAAAGAGATTATAAAATTTCTAGAAAAAAATGGTTTTTCTATTTACAAAACACATGGCAGTCACTTCAAAATGCGCCGAGTTGTTTTGACTCAGAAACAAACACTCACTATTCCTGTTCATAATTTTATACCGAAAGGCACCTTGCATGATATTTATAATCAAATTCTTGAATATATTCCGGGGTCAATAGAGTTAAAAAGTTTTTTCTTCACCGATTAAGCAAGAATTAAAAAATCCCCCAGTTGGGGGATTTTTTATAGAAAATTTACCCAGTAGTAGAGCTTTGATTAAGGCACAACTTTCATGGGATAGTGAGACCTTTAAGGATCTACTATTCCATTCATGTAATCCCTTAATCTCCTTTTAAACATCCTTCTTCCCATATTAGTTTTTAGATATTTTTCACGCCTACGTGCATCACTTTCTAATAAACAAGCTTCATAATATATAAGTTTCCAAGGCATATATCGTTTTGTAGAAAAGTTGCGCCCAGAGTTATGTTCTTTTAAACGATTTTTAAGATCTTTTGTAAAACCAAAGTATAATTCTTCTTTTTCTTTTTCACTTTGTAAACAATATATGTAGAACACAACAAATCAAAGTCTCACTACTGGGTTACGCGTGTTTCAATGGCGTTGAATGATATTTCTCTTCGGCGCCAGAAATTTTTCTTACCAATATAACTATTACTAGAATTATGATAGCCAAAAGAATCCATTGGATTAAACCGGAAGGCATAAAACCATTTGATCCAAAAATCGCGTTGGCGGCAAGATTACTGTAGTTTCTACCAGTATCGTTAACAGTTCCATTTTCTGTTTGGACCGTATCGATAAAAGTATCAGGGAAATTATTGTTATTATTTATACTTGTAATAGGGGGGGTAGCCGTATTATTTACGGTAAAAAAAGCCGCATCAGAATATCCTCCGCCTGGGGCTCCATTAAAAACAGTGATGAAAAATCCACCATTAGTGCGGTATGCGTATGTGTCATTTCCGTTTATTTGAACCAAAAGGTGAGAATCATCTATAAAAGTCGTAGGGCGGTTAGAGGCGTTTACTCTAGCAATCGAACTTGGAACAAAGCCACTTCCGGTAATAGTTATAGTCTTTGTGCCTATACCCACATTACTAGATTTTGGATTGATTGAATCAATACTTGGTATCGGATTATTTATTTCATTAGAGTAATTACCGTCAGTTGTTCTATAGGTAATATTTGTGCCATAAGCAGCTGAAACCTCATTAAAAGATAAAGGCATGAAAACTAAACTGAAAGCCAAAATAACCAATATCCCCAAGATGAAAACTATTATTTTGTTATTTATCTTTTCCATATCCAGCAGTATAGCATATTCATAAATAAAAGTCAAGTTTTTCGGGTAATGTGCACACACATATGGCGGTTTCTCCTAGAATGGAGGAATGAGCATACATATGGTTAAAACAATCAAAGAAGAAAAGCTAAA
>MFTF01000002.1:0-21882 GCA_001786745.1 Candidatus Nomurabacteria bacterium RIFCSPHIGHO2_01_FULL_36_23
AAATTTTATGACCAGAACAAATTCAAAAACTTTAAAGACTTGCAAATTAAATTAGAAGGGTGGAATATGTATTACAATAACCTAGAGCATTGCGGTTTAAATGGCAAAACACCAAATGAATTTCTGCTGAATTACAAATTAATTAAACCGCCAAATGTCTGTGCCTAAAACAAACGGTCTCCACCAATCTACTAAATGGGTAAATTGACTTATTACCCCGCCCCATCCAAAGAAAAAACTTATAAAGAGCATATCTTCTCTTAAATCTTTGCGGTGTAAAAAAAGAATCAGCCAAATGGTTAAAAAAATTAAAGACCACAAAAAGTAGAAATACCGATAGTCCATAAATATATTATACACTATGAACTTTGTGGAGATGGGGGAAATTGAATCCCCGTGCAGAAGGTTTTTGCCAAGAAATCTACATACTTAGCGCGCTTATTGTTTTAAATTAAAAAATTAAGAAACGAGCCAAATATTTTTTAATCGAGTTCCTTTATTTCGGAAAAAAGTCAGAACATTCTTTCCCCTATCCCGATAATATTATGCCTCATCTTATATATCGGAAGTCTAAAAGAGAGACATCAGTTACGCGTAAGCGGAAACTGAAGCGAAAGCGAAGCTCTCCCCACCGAAGTAAGGAGAAACTAGCGCTTTAGCTTTGGAAGCTAATTTTGCAATTAAGCTATTGAGCGAAGTTTTACGAGATTACGCTCATTCTCGGTATGCATCGATGACAAAAGGCCTACTGTCTACGCCTTGCATCCCCCTAAAACTTTTTACTTTGTAAAAAGTTCGGGCGAACAATTCTGAAAGAATTGTTTTAGCCATGAATCAATCATGACTTATTTTATTTAGATACTCTTTTAAGATTTTTCTCTTAAATCTTCCGGACCACAAGCTCTTCAAAAATCTTTCTTTATTAAATGCTTCGGCTTTATCTTTAAATTTTTCGGAGTGAATTAAAACTAAAGGAATTCGATTTTTTGTTGCTGTAACTTTTTTAGAATTATGTTCTTTTATCCTATTTTCTAAATCACTACTACAACCCACATAAAGCTTATGGTCTTTTTGACTATAAAGTATATAAACAAAATAAGTCATGATTGTATTGTCAACGTTCTTTGTATTCACGCCTGATCTCACGATCAGTTTCGCGTTTTTTTATAATCTCACGTTTGTCGCGTTTTTTCTTGCCCTTAACTAAAGCAATTTCCACCTTGATTTTTCTGTTTTTATTATACACTGAAATTGGTACGATTGTCAAACTCTTATTCTTCCCACTTCCCGCAAGTTCAGTAATTTCTTTCTTGGTCAGTAAAAGTTTTCTATTGCGTAATGCGTCATAATCTTTTGGCGCATTTTTCGGCTGATATGGAGGAATATTTGTATTTATTAAAAAAGCTTCACCTCCGCGCACAATGACAAAAGAACCTTCCAGAGACATTCGTCCTCCGCGTACAGATTTCACTTCCACGCCCAAAAGCTCAACACCCGCCTCGTATTTTTCTAAGATTTCGTAATCAAACCGCGCTTTTCTATTTTCCGCATAATGAGTCATAATTTAATCTTACCATAACTTTATTTATTTTTTCTTCTTGGTTTTTTGCCCTTTTTGTGCTATCATCAGCGGATGGATTTTAATTTTTTTAATCAAAAAGGCGAAAAAAACAACAGGAAAAAGGGAAAAGGAGAGAATAAGTTCTCCGGCAGTATTGCCGGAGCAATACTTATTTTCATGCTTATTACTGCATTTTATTTAATGGTATCCGATACATCAAAAAATACGCCAGAAATCTCTATTTCTGATTTAGCGAAAAGTGTTAGCGCGGGAGAGATTAAAAAAATTTTAGTTGAAGGAGATAAACTCACCATTACTTATAAAAATGACGAAACAAAAACAGCTAAAAAAGAAACTGGGTCCTCTCTTTCGCAAACATTCTTTAATTATGGCGTGAAACCTGAAGCATTCTCTGAGACAGAAATAGAAGTAAAAAACGAAAGCGGTTTTGGATATTGGCTCCTCAACATCATGCCATTTCTGCTCCCGATTCTTTTTATCATAATTTTCTTCTGGTATCTTTCCCGCCAAGTAAAAGGCGCGGGCATTCAAGCGCTTTCTTTCGGTCAATCTAAGGCACGCATCACCGACCCTAATGATAAAAATAATAGAGTTACTTTTAAAGACGTGGCTGGTTGCAAAGAGGCGAAAGAAGAATTGAAAGAAATTGTGGATTTTTTAAAAAGTCCAAAGAAATTTTTGGATATTGGGGCGAGAATTCCAAAAGGAGTAATATTAACCGGCGCCCCGGGGACGGGAAAAACATTGCTTGCCAGAGCCGTCGCCGGAGAAGCCAGCGTTCCATTTTTTCATCTTTCTGGAAGCGAGTTTGTAGAAATGTTTGTGGGGGTTGGGGCCTCTCGAGTGCGAGATCTTTTTAAAATGGCTAAAAAAGCGGCACCGGCTATCATCTTTGTGGATGAGATAGATGCTATCGGACGGACTCGTGGAGGGGGATTTGGCGGGGGCAATGATGAGCGAGAGCAGACCTTAAATCAGATACTCGTGGAAATGGACGGTTTTGAACCCAATGACAAAGTAATAGTAATGGCAGCCACCAATAGGCCTGATGTGCTTGACCCGGCGCTTATTCGCCCCGGCCGCTTTGACCGAAAAGTGTTACTAGATTTGCCGGATCGCGCTGATCGCGAAGCGATACTGGCAATTCACGCCACGATGAAACCTTTGGCCGAAGATGTCAATTTAAAATTAATTGCCGAACGTACCCCAGGATTCTCCGGCGCGGATTTATACTCATTGATGAACGAAGGCGCGATTCTGGCGGCCCGCGAAAATCGTAAAAAAGTTTTCCAATTTGATTTAATTCGGGCGATTGAAAAAGTGATGTTAGGACCAGAACGTAAGAGCCACTTGCTTTCAAAAAAAGAAAAAGAGATTACCGCTTATCATGAAGCAGGCCATGCTCTGGTTGCGTCAGTTTTGCTTTACGCGGATCCAGTACATAAAGTGTCCATTATCGCCCGGGGAAATGCCGGAGGTTATACTTTGAAATTACCCCTTGAGGAGAAACGACTTCAATCTAAAAAAGAATTTATAGACGACATTGCCATGTCTTTAGGTGGTTATGTCGCAGAAAAAATAATTTTTGGTGACATTACCACAGGACCTTCAGGCGACCTGCAAATAGCCACAAATTTAGCTCGCGCTATGGTCACGCGCTGGGGAATGTCGGATACTATCGGTCCGATTGCTTTGGTGGGCGCTGGCGGAAGAACTCAATATGGTGAAATAATGGAAAAAGAATATTCGGAAGCGGTTTCTACAAAAGTAGATGCTGAAGTGTCTAGAATAATTAATGATGGATTAAAATCCGCAGAAAAAGTTTTAACTGAACACAAAAAAGCATTCACTGCTATCGCACTTAAATTAATAGAAGTTGAAACGCTGGAGCAAGAAGAATATGAAAAGATTTTGACTGCGCATGGTATTATGTTAAAAAAGAAAGAAAAATCCGTCCTTAGCTCAGCTGGTTAGAGCACAGAGCTTATACCTCTGGGGTCCTTGGTTCGAATCCAAGAGGACGGACAATGAAAGGAAAATTTTCAAAAGAATTTGAGCAACTTATTGATTTCGTAAATTTCACTCACGAGTTTCGTGAAGTAGTGCGTATTGCGCGTAGTCCACACGCAGAAAGATTTGAAAATGACGCAGAACACAGTTATCAGCTTGCCATGGTTGCTTGGTTTTTGATTGATAAAGATAAGCTAAAATTGAATAAAGAACTGTGTTTTATGTATGCGCTTGCCCATGATTTAGTAGAAATATATGCCGGAGATACATACATTTTTGATAAAAATAAAGCGTCTTCAAAGCGCCATAGAGAAAAGAGCGCTTTATTAAAAATAAAAAGGCGATTCTCTCACTTTAAAAATCTTGTTAAAACAATAGAAAAATATGAAAGCAAAGAAGATGAGGAAAGTAAATTTATTTTTGCTTTAGATAAATTTATACCACCAATTCAGATTTATTTAGAAGATGGAAAATTATTTCATGAAAAGAAAATATCCCTAAATAATGTGATTGAAAGTAAAGAAAGAAAAATTTCTCTTTCGCCATATATAGATAAATACTGGCAAGAGCTCTTAAAAGAATTTACCAAAAATAAGAAAAAATTATTTTATAAATGAAACTCAGTAGTGTTATCAATACTTGACGGCCGTCTAAAATTGATAACAATATCAATTATTTCTTTTTTGTTATTTTAAAAGTTTTAATATTTTTCCTAATATCCAAGTCTTCTAGACGTTTTAAAAAAGAATAGGGAAGAGGACCGGGACCAATCCACAAACTTTGCTGTAACATTTTGTAGCTAAAAATTTTTATCTGATTTCGGAGCCAGTTACGCATAATTCTATTTTTCTCCGGGATATCAAAAGCAATAATTGTATTATTATTATGTGAATTTTTCTCAAAAGGGGATTTTATATAATCCAACAAACGTATATTTTTAATATGTATTTTACCCTTTTTGGTTATTGACCAGCCTGAAGCAGAGTTAGTTAAATAACCTTTTGCATATAATCGAGAAAGTCCGACTCTAACACTTTCTTTTTTATATCGCCCGAATTCTCGTTCTCTAATTATGGCATAAAATCGACGAGTACTTCGTGCACTTCCTAATGTTGCCATTAAGAGATCTCCTATACTTGGCGCATGATATAACATTTTTATATATTATCATATTTGACGGCCGTGTAAAAGTGATAATAATTATTCAAAATGGAATTCAGAAACTTTTGATTTAACTTTTGATTTGAGTAGAGGATAGCGCGTGAGTTCGGGATCTTCTCCTATTAAACGAACAGCCTCAGTGCGGGCGGCTTCCACCATTTTTATATTTTTTATTGCCTCCATGCCGAGATCGGTGATGCCCCATTGCTTGATTCCTCCAAGCTCGCCCGCGCCACGGAGCGACAAATCTAATTCTGCTAATTCAAAGCCATTTTCGGCAGTTTTTAGGGCTTTTAACCGAACTATTGTTTTTTCACTTTTCGCTTCTGCGAAGATATAACAATATGCTTGGTGCGAACTTCTAATTACGCGCCCGCGAAGCTGATGAAGTTGGGCTAGTCCAAAACGCTCTGCTCCTTCTATTATTATAACAGTGGCATTGGGGATATTCACTCCGACTTCCACTACCGATGTAGCGCACAGAATATTTAATTTGCCATCCACAAAATCTTTCATTACTTCTTCTTTTTTAATTTTACTCATTTTGCTATGAAGTATGCCGATTTCATATTCTCTAAAAACTTCTTTTTTCAAACGCTTCGCTTCTTCTACCGCCGATTTTACATTCAGAGCAAGTTCTTTTTCTGGATCCGCCTCAAAAATTCTTGGACAAATGACATAGAGCTGTCTGCCATTTTTTAATTCTCGCTTTACTCTTTCATAAGTTTCATTACGCTTGTTCGGCGTGATTATTTCTGTAATTATTTGTTTTCGTCCCGCTGGCATTTCATCAAGGAGAGATAGGTCTAGGTCGCCATAGATTGTAAGCGCAAGTGTGCGAGGAATAGGAGTGGCTGTCATTGAAAGTAAATGTGGAGCGATGTTGTCTTTTCGAACCAATTTTCTTCTTTGGGCTGTGCCGAATCTATGTTGTTCATCTATCACGACTAACGCCAAGTTTTTGAATTTAACTGTTTTTTGAATTAGGGCATGTGTGCCTATCAGTATCGGTATTTCTCCATTGGCCGTCCATTTTAAAAGTTGCGCACGAGAAATAGTGGTCCAACTGGCCCCGCCTTCGGCGTGGCCGACTGTTTTTGCTGGGAATTTACGACAGCCAGATCCGGTAATCAGTCCGATGTTAATAGGCAGATGTGAGAAATATTCTATAAAAGATTCAAAATGTTGAGTTGCTAGAATTTCAGTCGGCGCCATATAAGCGACTTGAAGGTTTCCAAAATTTTGTCCATTGGGATGTTGTTGCGTTGTCATGTAACTTGCCGTAGCGGCTACGGCAGTTTTTCCGCTGCCAACATCGCCTTCTAGAAGACGAGACATAGGAAAATTTTTTGCCATATCCTCTAATATAATTCTAATGGATTTTTTTTGAGAATTAGTCGGTTCAAAAGGAAAACGTTTCAAAAATTCCTCTACATTTTCTCCCCCTTTTTTTATTTGAAAAGATTTATTTTTTCTATATTCAAATTTATCATGCTGACGCTCCAACTGAATACAAAAAACTTCTTCAAAGGCGAATCTCTTTCGCGCCGACTCCGCATCTTTCGCATTTTTGGGCTTATGAATCCAAATCAGCGCGGTTTTAAGTGTTGGCAGATTGTATTTTTTAAAAATATCTTCAGGAATATAATCTGGAATAGTATCTAGTGTTTTTTCTCTTAATATTTTTTCTATCGCATGATAAAACCACTTGGAAGTTATCCCACGAGTTTCAGCGTAAATGGGATATGAGAATCCTGTATTTTTTTCATTTTTAGCGGAAAAAAGCGTATCGCGCATATCAATTGGCATATTGGGCATTTTTTTAAATTCTGGGTTGGCTAAATAAATTCTACTTTTGCCTTTTATCACTTTGCCGGTTAGCTTTACATTATCACCCTCGTGTAATATTTTTGCCAGGTAAGCTTGATTAAACCAAATAATTTTTATTTTCCCCGAAATATCTTCAATAACTCCTTCGGCCATAGGCACTCGGGAACGAAAACCTTTTTTGGTTTTCAAATTTGAAACTTTTCCATAAACTGTCACATTGTTGCCCGGAACCAATTCGCTAATTTTCATAACCGTGCTGATGTCGCTATATCTAATGGGAAAGTAATATAAAAGATCAGCAATAGAAAAAAGTTTAAGCCGATGCAAAGCTCTTTTTTGATTTGTATCTAAGCGGAATTTTAATTCAAGCTTGTCGCCAAGTTCCATCCCGTTAGAAGTTATTCCAATTCTATTTGATCTTAAATAGTGTTAAATAACTCAAATTAAAATTAATAATATAACCCGAAAGTTAACTTCTAACGGGATCCATTAAGTTAACGAGTGACGCAAATCACCGTACTTCCCGCAATAGCTTCCTCTATGCTACCCGGAGCACAAACAGTAATTCTTCCCGTAGTCGTGTCTTTTGTAACCGTATATTTGGTATCATAATCCGTTGCACTAGTAAAATGACCCGCAGATGGATCAAATGGTATTTCAGGTATATAAATTGGCGCGATGCAATCTCTTAGATCAGTCTTAAGATCTGTTGCATTTGCAAGATCCTCAATATTTCTTGCGGTGTTGTCAATAATAGCATTACCTGAAGTACAAGTGAAAATACCTTTATTTTCGACCATATTTTGCCCAATGGCATTAAGGATTGAATTAACATTACTTATTCTTTGGCTGTTTCTGGCTTGGGCAAATTGTCGAGCCGGATTAATGGCGACAATAACGATTGACGCTAAAATTGCGATAATGCCAATGACAATTAAAACTTCAATGAGAGTAAAACCCTCGGTCATTAATTCATGGGCGAGGCCCTTATTTTTAGTAATTTTTTTAAAATTCATAAATTTATTTTAGCATAGTAAATAATAAATTACAAAAAATAACTATGGGGAAATCGCCAACTCTTTAAAAGAAATTATTGGAATAGTTTTTATATTCGTATTCACCACAGCTTCATAAAATGTGTGAGCGTTTTTAGCAACACCATGGGCCACAATCTTTCCTCCGCTTGAAATTTTATAATCACAAATTTCGATGCCGACATTAACTGTATCATTTCCTATAAAACTGTTGTCTGTTGCAAGGATTAACCTAGCTGATTCTATGCAAGCTTCTGCTAAAGCAGAACTTTTTTCCTTGAGTTCAGAATCCAAAACATTGGAGCGACGATAAAACCCCGTTAGGCTTAAATTTGTCACGATCAATAATAGAATGGCCGAAATAATAATGGCAGACATCAAAGCAATAAATCCAGTTGCAGTTTCTTTTTTTGTTTTTATTTTTAAATGATTCATTGGCGGATGTATTTAGTGATAATAAAATCAAGCGGGTTTGTATTTAAAGTTTTAATTCTAGCGACCACTGAAACGCCAATTAAATCCGTACCAATTTGTTGAAACTGCAAGTCCGTTACTTGCACATTATTAGTAGTGATTGGTACGAATGACCCCGTATCATCCATCAAAATTTTTCCGGCATCAGCGCCTGAACCCAATTTTATTTTTACCGTAATGCCATCGTATTTATTTATCGTAAGCTCTGAGCCAGATATGGAGAAAGTTGAAGTTCCAATCATTGTCCAATTAATTTTTCGCAGAACAAAATTTCCTTCTCCTTGAGTGGTGTTTTTTATGTTCAATTTACCAGAACTATCAATCAACTGATATACAGTCACAAAAGCGGTTCCTATTAAGAGAGAAAAAAGAGCGATGTAAAGGATTGTTTCAATGAGTGTGAATCCAGAATTTTTTCCAGAAGAAGTCATTAGTTTGAAGAAATTATGTTTAATCCATTAGTGGGATCCTCGATGGTAACATACATGGTTTGCCCTTCGCAGTCGATTGACGTAGCTTTCCCTGTCAGATCTAAACTCGACGTAAAACTAAAAGATGAACTACCACCCGAGAGCTTCCATACCTGAAATTCTTTTGTAGTATCCGTGGTTGCCAGAAAAACCAAATTACCCATTGTCGCCATTGCCTTGATGCTACTGTCTATATTCTGGCTGGTCAATGCTCCATTTTCCATGTTGTTAATATCCAAAACATATAATTCAATGTTACCCAAAGCTCTGCCCAAGAAAATTTTATTATTTTTCCGGGCAAGACCTTCGCCATTGCCATTAGATCCGGGAGCATCAAATCCTGGCAACAATTCAATATGCGCTGGATTACGCACGTCTAAAATTTTTAATTCCTCATTATTGTCCGGTGTGGCAAGGAAAGCGTAGCCATTGCTCACATAAATATTGTTGACCTTTAATCCTAATTCAAATGTTCCGATTTCATGAATGTCTGAAATGTCCCCAACATCAATTATATGGAATTCAGCGATAGCGCTTGTTGCCGTTCCCAAATAAACCTTGTGATTGTAATAATAAATACTGCTGGTGTTGCCATTTGTGCTCCCGGGCAGTTTATAAATTTTTTTAGTGAGAGAATTTAAATCAATAACTTGCAATTGGTTGCTACTGCTAGTATTTGCAACATAGGCATAATCACCGGAAACTCTGATCCCCACTAAACCGGGACCAGTGTCTAGGGTATGTAAAATTTGCGGTGGATTAGAAACAACATCAATCACAAAAAAGTCCGGAGCGGTGCCATCGCCATCAGCCGTTACATAAGCAATGCCGTCTTTGACATCGACGCCAGTAGCCGGACCGGTGATTCCTAAATTTACTAAACCCGCTATGGAAGGATTTGCCCAAGTGTTCTCGGCAGTATCTGCGCAAGCACCTTGAGTGGAGGCATTCTTCCAATCTGTGAACATGCTGGATAGTTCTACATTATGTATTCGCCCATCAATCTGCCAGCTTACTTTGCTTGATACGGACTTTATGAAATCATCCACATTTCCAATTTCTAAATCCTCCGTATAGAAGTTATCGCTTTGTGAAAAAGAAACCACTTTATCCCAATTACCACGGGAACTTGCTCGGGCATCTTCTAACATTTTCTGCGCTTTAGAAATTGCTTCACTATTGATTTGAGAATCCACAGCCACAGATTGATTACCAAATGCGACCATGATAACGGCGCTGATGCATAAAATAAGTACAGCAAAAGCAATGAGTATTTCAAGAGTTGCCATTCCCTCGGTCGTAGCCCTACGGGTGAGACCTTTTTTATATGTGTTACCAGTTAATTGCGCCTTCATTGTTTATCATTATATCTGCTGATTTAATGCCATCTGTTATATGGATAGTAGCGCCAGTTGTATTTCCGGAAAGTTGGTCAAAGATGATAATAGGGAAAGTGGTAGAAAAATTAGAAGCTGTGGCTACAGTCGTATTTGCAGGAATAATTTCATCAGTTTCTGTTGTGGGTTCGCAAGTCGTTCTTCCGCGAAAAATAACATAGTTTGGCGCGATGTAGCATACGCCGTGAGCGGATGTAAACATATTGCTCATTGAGCGACTGCGGGCTTTTTCCAAAGTGGCAACGATGGTAGATTGTTCGGCTTGAAGAATGTTGGTTTTAAAAACATTTAAATCTATAATCATTCCAAAACTTATAATTATACCCATAATAGCTAATACTATTATTATTTCAACAAGAGTAAATCCTCGCTTTGTTTTATAATTATATTCGTTCCACATATTCTCCGGTTTCGGTATTTATACTTACAATATCGCCTTCATTTACAAACATCGGAGCGTTTAAAGTTGCGCCATTTTCAAGGATAATTACTTTTATGCCTCCTTTTGATGTGTCTCCGCGAACAGCCGGTGGAGCTTCTTTTACTTTGAAATTCATTTTGATAGGCAAGGTTATTTTTATTATTTTTCCTAGTCCTGAGCTTTTCAAAGGGTCTTCGTTCCCATCATCCCAAACGAGAGCTATGACATTTCCATTTTGTTTCAAAAATTTCGCGCTATTTCCCATAAGCGCTTCTTCTAATTTGAATCTATTGGCTTTATTTTCTGGATCACAGAACCAGTATTCTCCCCTGCCCGCATCGCTACGCGAAGCGTTGCGGGCAGGCTTATTGGAATATAAAAATGTCACATCTCTTTTTTCTATATCTGCTTCGTGTGCAGAATCTGACACATGGAAGGTGGCAGGGAAGACCTTGCCGGAAATCAAACTCTTGAGTTTCACTTGATTTTGCGGTTTTCTTTGTTGGGTGCGCGCGATATGAGACTCTACCACTTCACAAGGCTCATCATTATAAATTATTATTTTTTTTTCGCGAATTTCATTATATTGGAGTTGGGACATAGACGATATACTAACAAATACAGATCTTTTTTGCAAACTTGTCGACGTGGCAGGTTGACATGTTTTTAGTTTTTTGGGAGAATGTAAATATGGTCGGTGATATTTATCATATTTGCAATAGAGGTATTAGAAAAGAAAAAATCTTTGACAGAGATTCTGATTATTTTAGATTTGTTCTAAATTTATATCGTTTAAATAATAAAGGCGAGAGCTTAAGAATGAATCAGCATAGAAAATTCATAAATTCTTTCCCAGAGCAAGACAAAATAGTTGAAATTTTAAAGTGGACATTATTGCCCAATCATTATCATCTTCTTTTATATGAAAAAGTTGACGGTGGGGTTTTAGAATTTGTCAAAAGACTGGGCAATTCATTTACTAAATATATAAATATCAAGAGGGAAACCAGTGGCTATTTATTTCAAAATTCTGCCCGGATAATTCAAATTAAAAATAACAGGCATTTTCTATATATTCCATTCTATATTGATCTTAATTTATTAGATTTAATTTATTCTAAAGATGAGCATAAAAAGATGAATATAAAAAAATCATTAAACTTTTTCAAAAATTACAAATGGTCTAGTTTTCGTGATTATTTTGGTGATCAAACTTCACCATTTTCAAAAATTATCAATAAAGATTTATTTTATGAATTTTTTGATACTAATCAGGAAGATTACCATGAGGAGCTTTGTGAGTTTTTAAAAGGAGAAGAATATAAAACATTAAAAAACGAGCTTATTAAAGATAAACTTGTCGACGTGGCAGGTTGACAAGTCGTCCTGGATTAAAAACTAGAGTTTTTTGTTATCCCCAGAATTGGATTTTGAATTTTTTCAGAATGATGTATAGTTCTTTTGTGGATGAAAGAAAATTTGGTGTTCCGCCAGGTGACGCAAAAAACGAAAAACCTCCCATCATGAAAGATGGTGAGTTTTATGATCTAACCCCCCCCTCTAGGCGTACAGGAAAAACATTCCACCGTGTGCGATGTGAGTATAGAGTTCCTAATAATCCTAATGAGTATGTTGTTGAAGGCATTCCAGAAGGCGGTGATAAGCCAGAGTCATTTGTGTTAAGATTTACTGGTCTAGGAATAGTGAGGATTAATCGCTCCAAGGAACAAAATTTTTAGCACAAGTAAGATCTTTTATCTCAGAACTTGTCAACCTCGCAGGTCGACAAGTTTTTGCTAGACTTCCTCAGTAAATTTTTTCTTAATTTCTTTTAGGATATGATCTGATATTTTTTTTTCCTCTTTTAAGAATTTACGGGTGGCGTCATAGCCCACGCCCAACTTAACTTTTTCACTTTTTTCACCACTGGGGGTATAGAAATAGGAATTGCCGCTTTTTTCTATAATTTTGAATTTTTCTCCGAGCGCCATAATTTCGCCCTCTCTGGAAATTCCCTCATTATAAATAATATCAAACTCAGTTTGTTTAAATGGAGCTGAAACTTTATTTTTTACTACTTTGACTCGAGTGCGATTGCCGACAACCTCTTCTCCTTTTTTTATCTGAGCGATTTTGCGAATATCTAGTCGCACTGAAGTGTAAAATTTCAAAGCTTTTCCACCCGGGGTGGTTTCCGGATTGCCGAACATTACTCCAATTTGCATTCTGATTTGATTGATGAAAATTACCACTGTTTTAGAGCGCGCGACGATGGCTGTAAGTTTGCGAAGCGCTTGCGACATCAATCGAGCCTGTTTGCCGACATGATACGCTCCCATATCGCCCTCAATTTCATCTTTCGGGGTGAGAGCGGCGACAGAATCCACAACGATTACGTCAATCTTGCCTGTGCGCACCAGGCTCTCCACTATTTCTAACGCTTGTTCGCCATTGTCTGGTTGTGAAATGAGCAAATCATTTATGTTCACGCCGAGCTTTTTCGTGTATTCCGGATCCATCGCATGCTCGGCGTCTATGTAAGCGCAAATACCTCCTAACCTTTGCGCTTCGGCTACGATGTGCAATGACAAAGTGGTTTTTCCAGAGGATTCAGGGCCAAATATTTCAATAATTCTACCGCGCGGTATTCCGCCCACCCCCAGAGCCATATCCAGGCCGATGGAACCTGTCGGAATTACGTTGACATCCACTTTTGGCGAATCACCGAACTTCATTATTGATCCTTCTCCGAATTTCGTTTGGATAGATTTTAAAGTATCTTCAAGCACAGCTATTCCTACGGTTTTGTCCCCGCCCGCATGACTCGCGTCAGCGTGTCGGGCAGGTTCTTTTTTTTCTTTTTTCTTTATCATAATCTTTATTAAACAAGATTTTACTTTTTTAATATATTAACTTATAATTTTTTTCATCACTATAACCAAATTTGTCTTTGGCTTTTATGTTTATTATATTATACCCTCCGAGCAGGGCTATTGTTTCGTTAAAATTTCCTTCTTGGTCTATTGAAATTTCTCGGCCATTCAGAGTTAAATTTATAGCATTTTTTGCATTGCCTGTCACTCTTAGGATACTATTTGTCACTTTTGCTCCATCTACTATATTTACATTTTTTATTTGTACTCCCAAAATTAAATCACGAGAACGGAAAAAGGCGTAAATGACGATAAATAGAAAGAAAACAAAAAAGGTAACTATTTTTAATATTTTTTTTACATCTTGATTCATTTTGTTTTTAGCAGAATTTACTTTTTTGAATGGTCTGGGGATTTTTTCCGAGGACCTGAAAAAAAGAAAATTCTGCGATAAACCTATATTATATTTTCTCCTTTTTCATCATGTTGAATTTTCTCTAGCACCTCTCTTGGCTTGGCGCCGTCCCCGGGTCCGATTACTCCCCGTTCTTCCAATTTATCCATCAATCGCGCGGCGCGAGCATATCCCAACTTTAACTTTCTTTGAAGATAAGAAGTTGATGCCTTGCCCGCTTCCATCACACAGGCGCGGGCCTCTTCATACATTTCATCATCAATTTCTTCATCGTCATCAAGAGTACTTTCAAAAATACTTTTATCGGCTGAAATAGAACCTGAAGTTAAAGTTATTTCTTCGGACACTTCATCTCTATATTCATCGCTCAAATACTTTACAACTTTTTTAACTTCGGTCTCTGAAATAAATGCGCTCTGCAAACGTTCTGGTTGAGCTTCCCCCGAAAAATAGAGCATGTCGCCGGCCCCTAAAAGTTTTTCTGCTCCACCAGCATCCAATATCGTGCGTGAATCAACTTGCGAAGAAACTTTCAAAGCGACTCGCGCAGGAATGTTGGCTTTTATTAAACCGGTAATAATGTTGACTTCTGGTCGTTGAGTGGACAAAATTAAATGAATACCTACCGCTCGAGACATTTGCGCCAAGCGAATAATAGCGGATTCCAGCTCTCTTGGATATAAGCTCATTATATCTGCCAGCTCGTCTATTATTATAATAATGTACGGCAAGCGATCCATGTTGTGATTTTTACCCCATACACTATTATGATAAGATTCTATATCTCGCACGGACTCCGCTTCCAGTATGTCATAACGACGGTCCATTTCCTTGGCTGCCCATTTGAGCGCAAGAATTGTTTTTTTTGCTTCAGTGATAACCGGAGTTAATAAGTGTGGAATGTTATTATAAAGAGTAAGTTCTACGCGCTTTGGGTCTATCATTATAAGTTTTAAATCATCCGGGCCGTTTCTGTATAAAAGGGAAGCAATCATAGAATGTATTGCTACTGATTTTCCAGAGCCGGTCGTTCCAGCCACGAGAACATGTGGCATTTTAGCGAGGTTCCCAAATACTGATTTACCAGAAATATTACGCCCCAGAGCTATTGTGAGTGGTTTTGCAGAATTTTGGAATTTCTCATCTGCCAGCAAGGTAGCCAGACCGACCAGTGACTTTGTTTTATTTGGAATTTCAATACCAACCAGAGATTTTCCTGGAATCGGCGCTTCTATTCTGATGGGGTGCGCCGCCAGCGCCAACGCCAAGTCATTTTGCAGACCGACAATACGGGAAAGTTTTACTCCTTCCGCGGGTTTTAAGGCATAACGAGTGACAGTTGGTCCGATGGTTACTTCATCCATCTCCACTTCAATCCCAAAATTTGCCAATGTCCGTTTTATTATATTTGCATTAGCTTTTATGTCGCCGGTGTTTGGCTTGCCTTTGTCTTCTTCTAATAGAGAAAGTGGGGGAGGTATGTATGTCGAAATTAATCCTCCTTTTCTTTTCTTGATTGGCATTTCTTCTTCGCCCGCAGGTTCTTCTTTTTTTTTCTTACTAAAAAACCCCTCCTGCCTCCCCTTGTCAGGGGAGGTTTCGTTTTCCAGTCCCCCTGATAAGGGGGATATAGGGGGTTGTTCTTTGTCTTCTATTTTTTCTTCAACTTCTTCTTTTTTCTTTTTTATCCATGACCAAATATATTTAAAAAACGAGCCGAAATTAATTTTGGCGTCAAACATCATCAAAATTGAAATTATTAAAATTGCCCCGAGAAAAATTATACTGGCAAAATTATCAAAAAGATAAACGAAAGGTGTTGACAAAACTTCTCCCAATAATCCGCCAGAATGCCTACCCGCCGTGGAGAGGTTGCCGGAGGAGGCGATGTCTATCATGCCCAAACCGGAAAAAAGAAACATTGTCGCGCTTATCGCGCGCGTCCATCCGATGCTGGGGGTTTCTGATTTTACAAATGAAGACCCAAGTAAAATAAAAAGAGCGGGAAGAAGAATGTAACCGACCCCAAGCAAGAGATGCAGTTTTTCATAAACAAATTCACCGGCAAATCCCGCCAGATTGAATTTAGAAATTAAAAAAAACAATGCCAAAACAAAAAAAATAACTGCCATAATTCCGTGTTTGGTTTGACTTTTTAATCCCCTTAAATTTTCCTTGCTGTCTCTATTCCTATTTCCGTTTTTTGCCATGCAAGTATTTTAGCATAAATTAGGTGCTAGGGACTAGGTTCTAGGTGAAAGATAAAAAGCAAGAATAATTTTTTAAATGCCTTGCGCAGGAACTTAGAAAATAAAAGAGGTATTCCGATTATTATTTTCTTGAGTGACGAGCAGTTCGCTGGCGAAGCTTCGCCAGAGACAGATTGCATTTTAAAAATCGATCCTTGTTTTTTATTTGACTTCATCTGTCCTTTATATATAATGGACAAATGTTAGGTGAAGATAAAAATCTAAAGGACTCGGACCTCTCCCCAACCCCTCTCCTTGATAAGGAGAGGGGTGAAGGGGTGAGGTGGTTGTCTTATACAAAAACCAATAAACTTATTATTGCGCTTTATATGGTAACGGACATCATAGATAAAGAAGAACCACTTAGAAATAAATTAAGGACACTTGGCACAGAAATCATATCGGACATATCTTCCATACCCTCACAAGCTGGGCAAAAAATCATTGAAATAATGTCCTTTTTGGATATTGCTTCAGCTATTAATTTAATTTCTGAAATGAATTGTAATATTCTCAAAAAAGAGTTTCTTGAATTAGAACGATCTATAAAAGAATATGGACAAAAAAAATCAATCTGGCTTGAAGAATTTTTACCAGAACGACAGTCTATAGGACATAATAAATCTTCAAGGACAGAACCAATAAGGACAAGAATAGGTGTCCAAAAGGGAAGTACTTTACTGAAAGCCCTATCTGGCATAAAGGACATGCATAAAAATAATCCTATCTTGTATAAAGCCGAAGACTTTCGTTCGGGGTTTGATTCATTAAAGAAACAAAGAAGAGAATCAATTTTAAAAATTATAAAGACCCGCCCGTCCTCTAGCGTGGATAAACCTAATGGTGTAAGTATAAAAGACATTGTACTTGCCCTTCGGAACCTTGGCGAAGAGAGGGGTGAAAAAACACTCCAAAGAGAGTTGGCGTCTATGGTTAAAGACGGTGTCCTTTATAAGACAGGGGAGAAGAGATGGAGCAGGTATTTCATTAAATAACCCCACCCCAACCCTCCCCAAAGGGAAGGGGGAAATTTAAGGCCTCCCCCTTTGGGGGAGGTATGGAGGGGGTTATACTTGCATTTTAGATTAAAGTATGTAAATATTGGTATATGGAATCTACTCGCCCAAAAGCGAGTTATCCACATAATATATTGCCGTATTTTGGGAGTATATTATAATGTCTTTGTGTCTATGCGTTACACATTTTTATGTGTATTGCATATTCGCAAATTATATTTGTTTTCGCTTTTATTTTCGTTTGCGATTTCGTCGAAAAAATCTCAAATGATGTTTAGTGAAAATAGATGTCCATTGAAAACTGAATAGTCCTGAGAGATTTTCTCGAAGGATAAAATGTTTTCAATGTTTAGTTTATATCTGTTCATTGTTTATTTATCCCCCACATTATTAGTTATTATTATTTTATTGGCGGATGAAAAATAGTGATAGGAAAAAAATACGCTTTTAGTCAAGTCGAAACTAATTAATGGCGTAGTAATTAAAAAAATATTATGAGTAATATATTAAAATTAAAATATCTTCTCGGGGTGATGATTGCAGGGGCTGTTGTTGCTTTCGCAATGTTTGCGACTGTGGCTTTAGCTTACACGCAAATGGAAACCTTGAGACAAGGTTCAACTGGTTCTCAAGTTGCGTCACTGCAACAGACCTTGGGAATAACTGCAGACGGTAAATTTGGTCCTATAACCAGAGCTACTGTTGTGGCTTTTCAGACAAGCGCAGGATTAGTAGCTGATGGAGTAGTCGGTCCGATGACTGGCGCAGCGCTTGGCGGTGGTTCAGTTGCAATGGTTCCCGCAAGCGGTTGTCAAGCAGGCTGGGCATATAATCCAACTACTGGTCAACCATGTACTGCTTCAACACTTCCAGCAGGATGTTTGCCAGGTTACTTGGTTAACCCAATGACTGGCGCATCATGCTCCGGTGGAACAACTACAACCACATTTGAAGGCACAGAAGAAGGAAAACTAACTTCGTTTGAGGAAGATGCGCCAGATACTTCGGATGTGGATGAAGGTACAACTGGACAGGAAGTTCTAAATGTATCTTTTGAAGCAGACACTGCTGACCAGAAAGTTACCCGCGTTGATGTGGATTTCCAGGCGGCTGATTCAACAGAATCATCAAAGCCATGGGATTACTTCAAGAAGGTTTCCTTGACGCTTGGTGGGGATGTTATCGCTACCAAGACCGTTACAAGTACAGATGATTGGGACAAAACTGATGAGTCAGGTGTAACTTATGATACTTACACAGTCAGATTCTCCAATCTAGACTTTATCATTAAAGACGGAGATGAAGTCCAGCTTGCGGTAGCCGTTGATGTTATAGACAATGTTGATGGAAGTGATGAAGGCCAATCATGGGAAGCTGCAATTCCGGTCAATGGAATTCGCGCAATAAGTCCTAATGGATTGACTGAAACATATCCAGCGACAGAGTTAAATGCTGATTTCACTGTAGCGGGTTCTGATACAGGAACACTTTCTTGGTCGCAAGATTCCGATAATCCAGACGCAATGGCTATCACTCTTGATGATGCGGTAGATACCAATAATGTGCTTTTGGCGGTGTATAACTTGGAGGCTGATAATCAAGACATCTTCGTTGAGGATATCTTGATTGAAACCACTATAACAACAGGTGGAACGATGAATCAAACAAGCGACCTTGTTCAAACATTCCGCGCGAAGGTATATGATGCGGATGGAGATTTGGTAGCCACCAGCACTGCAGCGGGCAATGCGACGGCTGACCTTACAAACATTGATCACACATTCAGTAATGTTGATTTGACTATTCCGAATGGTGATACTTATACAGTCAAGTTTTATGCCGACTTCCAGCCGCTTGATGGAACTATTGTTATCGATACGGACACAATCGTTCTAACAATGGATGCCTCAGACACTGTTGCGGAACAGGCCTCAGGAGGCAATGATGGGGATGCGGTTGTAGCAACAGGAGATATTACCGGAAAGACACACGCTGTCTTTGCGAGCGCTCCGTTGATTACTTTCGTAAGTTCAACTATTGTTAAGACGCTTGCTTGTGACGGTGTATGCGCTGCCGGAGAAGCGGAAAGAGCGGAAGCTACTATTGTTTTCACAGTGAAAGCAGTTGAGGCCGATGTTTATGTTCCGGATGAGTTTGTGGAGGATACTGATGAGACTGATACCACTTACGGGTCAGGTTCAACTTATTTCCTTGATGAACACGCAGGCACCGAGCCTACGCCAGTTGCGTTAGCTTCGTCTGATGCATCTACATCAACCAATGGTTGGGTAGTTTACAAAGGACAGACAAAGACCTTCACTTACAAGGTAACGCTTACCGCCTTAGCTGATGGCTACCAATCAGTTGGTATGTCTACAGTTGAGTGGGGTCTAACTAATGTTGGTGGTGGTAATGCTGCCAATGAGGACTACACATATAGCTTGCAACCAGATTGGGAAACACCTTCCATTTATCTGGAGTTTACAGCGGCTTAATTGTTGTAATCTAAGTTCAATCTATTCTGGTTAATACGCCTTAAAAAGTATTCCAAAAACCACCCTGAGCTTCTTGCGAAGGGTGGTTTTTAGTTGTGTGAGATTATCCCTTAAAGTTAAAAGAGACTGAGTTATCGTATCAGATGGTTGCATTAATCGTATCAAAATGATATGATTAAGAGGTTAAAATGATACGATTATGGATAAGTTAAATGAGAGGCAACTTAATATTTTAGAAGAAGTAACATTAAATGAAGATTTTTCTTCTTCAGATGTTTTAGATTTGATAAATAAAAAACAGAAGATTTCTTTAGTAACAATAAAACGCGATTTGGATTACTTGACTGATTTTGAATATCTTAAAAGAAAAGGCAAAGGACGCTCTACTGTGTATCAAAAAACAATCAAAGGAACTCTATTTTCTCCAGCCAATCTTTCAGAGTATGATAGCGTAGAACCAGACCAAAGAAGGGGAAGTGACAGTTTTAATTTTCGTTTGTTTAAAGAATTTCCCCTTAATATTTTTTCTGCTGACGAAAAAAATGTTCTTAATTCTGCCACGATTCAATATAAAAAAAAGATTAGAAAAATAACACCGATGATACATTCAAAAGAATTGGAGCGTTTTATAATTGAATTATCTTGGAAATCTTCAAAAATTGAAGGTAATACTTATACTTTATTAGATACTGAAAGATTGATTCGTGAAGGAATTCCCGCAAAAGGTCATTCACAAAACGAAACAACGATGATTCTTAATCACAAAAAAGCCTTTTCTTTTATTTTAGATAACATAGAAAATTTTAAAAAAAGGGGAGTTACTGTCGCTTTTTTGGAAAAAGTGCATGAAATAATTATTGAAAAATTGGGAGTGTCTCGTGGTATTAGAAATGGGTTGGTTGGAATTATTGGTACAAAATATAAACCGCTGGACAATAGATATCAAGTTAAAGAAGCATTAGAATCTCTTTGCCAATTGGTTAATAAAATGGAGAATGTTTATAGTAGCGCCTTAACCCTTTTGATTGGTCTTTCTTATATTCAGCCGTTTGAAGATGGCAATAAACGTACCGCTCGTCTGCTTTGTAATGCCGTTCTTTTATCAAAAAATTGCGCGCCCTTATCGTATCGTAGTATTGATGAAGATACTTATAAAAAATCAATTTTAGTTTTTTATGAGAAAAACTCCTTAATTCCCATGAAAGAAATATTTATAGAGCAATATATTTTCTCAACTCAAAATTATCTGGTTAATGCGCCCAGCTCGCCAGCCCGCACTAGCTAAAGCAAAGCTTTTGCTGGCAGGCATCAGCTACGCCTGCCCGAATCGCTACGCGAATCGTTGCGGGTGGGCTTCAAGCGTTGCTGGCAGGCTTAAAAAGTATTTTCAAAACCACCCCGACGGGGGTGGTTTTTTGTTGTGGAATTTATCTCATAAATATGCTATAATGTCCTAATATGAAGTTACGGCAAACATTATTTTGGGATGCTGATCTCAAAAAAATTGATTTAAATAAAAATAAACGCTATGTGATAGAGCGCATACTTGACCGAGGGCGTTTGGATGAATATAAGTGGCTCAGGGATACATACTCTCCAGGAGATATCAAAAATACTATTACACGAGAGAGGAGCCAGCTGGATATGAAATCAAGAAACTTTTGGTCGAATTTTTATCGATTGGATTCAAATGCACGCCGAGACTTTAACTAAAGAAACCAGGGAGGTTTTTGACTTGCTTAAAGACTCGGTTTCTGGTTTTTATTTAGCGGGTGGAACGGCGCTTGCCTTGCAGCTCGGGCATCGCATGTCAATAGACCTTGATTTCTTCAACCAAGAGCAGTTTATTACTCAAGAAATACTGGGGATGTTGAGCACTAAAGGCCCCTTGGAAATTGATTCCCAGTCGGAAGATACTATAAACGGCTCACTTTGCGAGGTAAAGATAAGTTTTTTCAGGCTACCATTTGCACTTTTGTTTTCGCCAAAAGAATTTTTCGGGGTACAAATAGCTGATGAGCGCGATATCGCTGCGATGAAAATTCTAGCTATCTCGGGTCGCGGCAGTAAAAAGGATTTTATAGACCTGTACTTTCTACTAAAAAAGTATTCCATGAAGGATATACTGGGTTTTTTTCATAAAAAATACGCTTTGTACAACTACAATACAATGCATATATTAAAAAGCTTGGCTTATTTTGCCGATGCGGACTCGGACGCTGAGCCAGTTTGTTTGTTACCTGCGAATTGGCAAACAGTGAAAAAGGAAATTCAAAAAGAAACTGACAAGTATCTTGAGCTAGAATCGTAGTCTTAATAAGCCCCAAGTTGCTTGTGGGGATTGGCTAGATTAATACGCCCAGAGCCCGCCAGCCCGCACTAGCTAAAGCAAAGCTTTTGCTGGCAGGCATCAGCTACGCCTGCCCGAATCGCTACGCGAATCGTTGCGGGTGGG
>MFTF01000002.1:21908-28305 GCA_001786745.1 Candidatus Nomurabacteria bacterium RIFCSPHIGHO2_01_FULL_36_23
TGGGCTTCAAGCGTTGCTGGCAGGCTTGAAAAGTATTCCAAAAAAACCACCCCGACGGGGGTGGTTTTTTTGTTTTGTTTGTGATATAATGAGGTTATTGTAGTTTAATTATTAATTAACTTTAAAGTTATATGTCACAAAATAAAGTAAAAATCTTAGTTGTTTTAGTGGTAGTTTTGGTTATTGGGCTTGTTTTTGTTTTATTTAAAGATAAATTAAAGGGGATAGTTAATAATAATAATTATTCCGTAGTTTATTTAACCTCAGGAGAGGTGTATATAGGCAAATTAACGACTGTTCCTGATTTACAGCTTAAGGACATTTATGCTCTGCAAATTACTAAAGACGAAAAAGACCCGACGAAAAATGGTTTTCAACTTCAACCTCTAAGGGACACACTTTGGACGCCGAAAGTTTTGCATTTAGTAAAGGACAGTGTTGTCTTTTATGGTCCACTTAGCCCTGATAGTAAAATTGCTCAAACTTTAACGGAACAGGTAAAATAGTGGAGCTTGCCCCGTACCGAGCTTTGCTCTGGTTCGGGGTTATCCCCACTTTTTGTTTTCTATCTTGAATTGTTATTGGTATAATTATAAATACATTAGAGTGTCGAATACTCTTTTGGCGTCTTTTATTATCTATCAGTGCGTTCTTAAGGGCATTATTAGGTAATTAAGGAATATCGTTTTCATTATTAGTGTTTTTTTTATTAATCATTATTAGAAATTATAAAGTATGAAAAAAATATTTAAAGGTTTAGGTTTAGGTTTTCTCGCTTTAGCCCTCGTCGTGGGAGTGGGAGCAAACAATGCTAACGCTACTACGACGTACGCAGTTAACGCGATCACAGAAACCGGCGCGCTTACAATTACTTCCGCCGGCACATTGGGGTTGGTGGCGGGAGCAAACACTATCAACATCGGTGCTGATGCAACAGCTAAAACTATTGCCATCGGCGGAGCGGCTGCTGAAACAATAAACATCGGCGCAACAAATACCTCCGGTGTTATTACACTTGGTAATTCTGCTCAAACTGGCGTTACCACTATTAGTGGTAGTACATTAGCTGGAACAAATAGTCTTTTTGCTGCTTCCTCTACTTCTGCAATTACTATTGGCGCTGGTCTAACTACTGGCAACTTGACTCTTGGTAAAGCAACCCAATCAAGCGGTATAACTACTATCCATGGTGGTACGGCTGCCGCTAACACTTTGTTTGATAATGTTACAGGCGGTACGATAGCAATCGGTGTTGCAAATACTGGTGGCATTACCATCGGTAATGGCGATACTATTAAAACTATAAGTATTGGCGCTGGAGACGCAGTGAACACAATTAAAATCGGTGATAATGCTACGCCTGCAAACGTCATTACAATCGGTGGTGTAGCATCTGGAACGACTGTTAAGGGAACACTTACTGTTGGTGCTGATGATACAGGACATGATGTTCTTTTGTATGGAGCAACAGCTTCGTCTAATCTATTATGGGATGAAAGCGCAGACGCGCTTGAGTTGGCTGGAGTTGCGCGACTTGATTTGTCCGGAGCAACTGTATTAGCTGCTAACACTGATGGTGGAGTTATAAAAGCTGGAACTTCAGGATCTCCAATCACGGAGGACACTGCTGATATGAAATTTATGTCAGCGTACTTTGACAATGGTGCTACTTCCGGCACATCCGTCGGGGACTATAAAAGATTATATGTAACCGGAGCAGGTGGTAGCGGTCAAGCTCTCCGCGCCTTTGGATCGGTGACAGATGTTGCGGCAGGCAATATTTATGGCGCGCACATTTCAGCTTCTTTTGGCACAACCGGTTCTATAACTGGTCTTGGTAATGCCTTGGCAACCACTCTGCATATTCCTGGCGCTATGACTGGTGGAACTTACGCTTCTCAAACTGCTGAAATCTGGGCAGATGCGGCAGCTTCTGACCTTGCTGGCGCAACTTCCAAATCATTCTTTAGAGTTGGAATGGGTGGAGATGCAACAGGTATTGCTCTTATGGATGACACTATGAATCTTTTTGACTTTTATGGAATTGCCGCAGGAACAGGAAATACGATTGATACAGCTCAAACAGGATCAGCAGGAGGAGCCGCTTATGCTGGAATTAGAGTAAATATTCCAGGAGTAGGAATAAAGTATATCCGACTTTACAGTGCTGATTCTGACTAATTTAACCAATTCTTAATTAAAAAAAATACTACAGAAAATTATTCATAACAGGTCGGTTCTGTAGTTAGTTAATAAAAAATAAAACCCGGTAGTGAGACTTGGCGAAGCACAAAGTGCGCTTTGACTAGAGTCAAAGCATCGCCAAGCTCTACTATCCGGGAAAACAAAATGATTAAAAAATTAAAAATTGGTTTATTGGTCGCTGTCTTGTCTGTCTTTAGCTTGGCAGGTTCTGCGAGCGCAGTTGACTTAACTTGGAACAATGACACTACGGTTACTATAGGATCTGCAGATTATAGAATTGAATCCAACTCCGAAGCGACTACTCTCACCTTTGATGCGACTACTCTTACCGTTACAGTTCCAGCCCTATCCACATTCACTTTATCTTCTCCTAATAATTATACTTTGAACAACGATCAAGACCTGACAGCGACGTGTGTCTCTGGAGTAAATACTTTGGTAATTACTGGAGCTGTAACTGATGCTATCGTTACTCCCGATACTGCCACTGTCGTTGCATGCGTTGCTCCTAGTTCTGGAGGTGGAGGTGGAGGGTCTTCTGCTACTCCAGCCACCCCAGCCGTGCCTGCCACTCCAGCTGTTCCTGCTACGACCCCACCGGCTGACTGTTTGCCTGGATACAATTTCAGTCCTTCAACGGGCAGGAATTGTAACGCGGCAACACCAGCTATACCTGCCACTCCAGCTGTTCCAGCTTCTGCTCTAGGAACTCCGGGTCGCGCTTACGCTTTCGGCGTCACGACTTTGAGGAATGGAAGCCGGGGTGAAGCAGCCAAGGAACTTCAGAGGTTTTTGAATGCTAAATTAAATCTCGGATTAGTAGTGGACGGAATAATCGGCCCAAAGAGTATTGCTGTGATTAAAAAATGGCAAGCAGATAGTGGTCTGGTCGCTGACGGTCTCGTCGGTCCAAAGACAAAGGCAAAGATGAACGCTTTAACTCAATAAATTTTAGAAATTTTCTGAAATTTATCTGAAGTTTATTTGCAACAAAAAACCACTCGACGGGGTGGTTTTTTGTGTTTTTAAAAAAATGGTAGAATATAGGGGATGTTTGAAATTTTTTTCAAAATTATATTTTTAATATTTATTTTACCAGTCCTTATTTTCTTTGAGGGTTTTTCTAAATTTAAGGCGCTTATGAATAAGAAAAACTGGTGGTGGATAATACCCTATTTTTTAATCGTAGTATTGATTATTTTACTATTGATATTGTGGGGTTATGGCTATCGTTAGATGTCGGGTGTTGGACACCCGACAGTATGATATAATCTAAGCATGAGGAAAGATCCATTAATAACTGGTCTTTATTATCATATTTACAATAGAGGCGTAGATAAAAGAGATATTTTCATGAATAAAGCTGATCTTGATAGATTTGCTCTTTGTGTTAAAGAATTTAATGTAATTAAACCCATAGGTAGTATAAAAGAACGATTAATTGAATTAAAAGAATCGTCGGGTGTCCAACACCCGAAAATGCTTGTTTCTATTGTTTGTTATTGTTTTAATCCAAATCATTTTCATTTTATTATAAAACAAGAGATAGATGGTGGCATTTCTGAATTTTTTAAACGTTTATTGGGTGGATATACAAATTATTTTAATTTAATCCATAAAAGAAATGGAGCATTATTCCAAGGAAGATTCAAGTCAAATTTAATAAATGATAATGCATATTTTTTAAAAATTCGGCCTTATGTAAATTTAAATTATTTGGTACACGATATTCCAAAAGAAAAAATGCATTTAATTTTATCAAGCGACAAAGAATATAGCGCGAATAATTTTATTCTTGTTTCAAAAGAAGAAGCAAAAGGAGTGCTGGTTTTTTATGGAGGCAAGGAAAATTTTAAAAAGGAGTGTTTAGATGTCATATTTACAATTCGCGCTGAACGAGGACAGACTTCTTTATTAGAAGAAGACCCACTTCCATAACACCCGTCAGGTCTGTCGGGTGTCCAACACCCGACAGACGGGTGTTGGACATAGGTTGGTTTTAACTATATAATTGAATAATAAAATAAAAAAATAGTTTGATAGATTTTCAAATATGACTTTGTTTAAAAATATAAAAAGAAATAAATTTTTTTTGGGTGTCTGCATATTTTTTGCCGTTGTTTTTTTTCTAATCATTGTAATTGACGGTTGGAATTATTATGACCAATGGAAAGGAGAAAAAAGGATAGATGAGCTGGCTCAAGAACTGAGGCGTCTAGACAAAGAGGATTACGAACGAAAAGCGGCTGATAAAATCGGCGGCAAAACTCCTCAAGAGACCTTAGATTTATTTATCCAAGCCGTTGAAAATGGCGACTACGAATTGGCGAGTAAGTATTTTGTGGTAGAGAAGCAAGAAAAATGGGAGAAAGATTTAGAAGAAGTTGGAATAGCTAAAAAACTAAACACCCTTTTAGATCCACTGAAAAAGGTTATTTATTCTAATAAAGGGTATTCTTTTGATAAAAAGGAATACAATATTCACAATCCAATTTTGGTTAGTTTCATCCTTTATCCCTCCGGCAATTGGAAAATAGAGGAAATTTAATATGCGGAAGATAATTTTTATCGCAATTTTTCTAATCAGTTCGGTGTTTATAAATCGAACTGTTTTTGCTTATGATGATAAAACAACCCATCCGGCCATAACCGATGAAATAGTTGATTTTTACAATCTGTCTTTTGATAAAAAAATAACCGCTGAAGAAAAAGAGCGGATTATTCAGGGCTCTATTTTGGAGGACACCGAGCCGAGATACATCAATCATTTTTATGACCCGATTTATAAACAGGGCTGGACAGGAGAACATAGCGGAGAATGGTTTTCTAAAGATTTGATGCAAAAATTTTCCGATGTGTTTTTGTCTTCGGAAAACGGAGTTTCAGCGTTAAATTGGGCTCATAATCAGGAATTGCAGGAGAAATACAAACGTTACCAGGGAAACCGCACTTGGGAAAAAGCGCTCTATGAATATGTCAAAAATAAAGACAAAAAAGAAGCTTTTTCTGATTTAGGTTATATCCTCCACCTCTTGGAGGATATGTCTGTGCCTGAACACACCAGAAACGATACTCATCCCAACGACAGCCCTTATGAAAATTATTCCCAGCGGTTCACCAGAAATAATTTCCACATTGCCAATGATTTAAAAAAACAAAACTTTCAGCCGGTAAATTTTAATAATTTAGACGAATATTTTGAATATGTGGCAAATTATTCCAACAATTATTTTTTTAGCAAGGATACGGTGAATGATCCGAAATATGAAAAGCCAAAAATTATAAAGAGTGATAGCGAATATGGTTATGGTTTAGATAAAGATAATAAAAAATTTGTTTTAGTTGGTGTTGAAACAAGAAGAATAAAAGAAGGTAATGAATATAAAGACACCAAAGTTTATTTATTGACTAAAGATCAATTATACGAACCCATCCTCAACGCCTATTGGATTCGTCTTTCTCGCGAAGCGGTTTTAAGCGGTAGCGGCGTGATTGATTTGTTTTTCCAAGAAGCGGAAAAAATGGAAAAAGATCCAAGTTTGCTTCAGCCGCCGCCGGAAAATACTTCAGCCATTTTTTCAATCTACGGCGAAATCACAAAAGTTATAAATTCTACGGTTTCTGTCGTGAAAAAGGTTGAAAAAACCGCCTCCGGGATTTTAAATAAAATAACAGATGGGTGGAACAAAGACGCGACAAACCAACCCGCCGCGGTAGTTCAGTCAATTTCAGAAAATAAACCGGCGAAGGCAACGCCCCCACCCGTAACAATAACTAATAATAATCAGACAACGATTGTTGTTGAACCTGCGCCCGCGCCGAGTAAAAACGAAAATAAAAATGCGCTAAATAATGTTTCGCAACCTGTTGTATCTAGTGTTCCTATTGTCAATAATGTTGTTTTTCATAGAAGATCTGGGGGAGGAGGCGGAAATGGCAGTGGCGATGGCAGCGCGCCAACACCTCAACCAGAATCTAATGCATCTCCAGACGAAAATCCTCTTCTGCCTCCACCACCATCTAATCCTGACACGACCGCGCCAGTTATTTCCATTGCGGGTTCCAATCCTGTAGATGTTACAAAAGAAACTGTTTATGTTGACGCCGGAGCGACAGCGATTGATGAAACAGACGGAGCGCGAGAGATTGTTGCTACGGGTATTGATGCTGTTAATACTTCAGTCCTCGGCGC
>MFTF01000003.1 GCA_001786745.1 Candidatus Nomurabacteria bacterium RIFCSPHIGHO2_01_FULL_36_23
TGAAAGATTTTACCAATTGGCATAAAATTAAAAGAAAGATTGAGCAAAAAGAAAATCGAATATATTTTCAAATTCGGGATATCTTTTTTTGTTCGATCGGAGAAAACGTGGGTTTTGAACAAGATGGTCGAGGGGAAGAATTTTTACGTCCAATCATTGTTGTAAAGAAATTCAACAACGAAGTTTTTCTAGGAACACCACTTACCCATACCAACAAAAAAGGTAAATATTATTTCGCTTTTGATTTAAATAAAGGAAAAAGCGTGGCTATCATTTCGCAAATTCGTCTTTTTGACGCGAAGAGAATGAAATATAAGATTGGCATGATAAATAAGCCCGATTTCGTTGTTTTAAAAGAAAAAATCAGGCAATTGCTTACCTGATTTTTTCTTTATGTTACCCTTGCTTGCGCAAGGGAGGGCCGAAGCCATTTGTACTACAAGTATATCAAATCATAATTTCATGTCAAGCGAAAAAGTGGAAAATCGAATATGTCAAAACTGCAAAAAAGAATTTACGATAGAATCTGAAGATTTTAATTTTTATGAAAAAATAAAAGTCCCTCCGCCGACTTGGTGTCCTGAGTGTCGATTAATAAGAAGGATATGTTTTAGAAACGAAAGGACTTTATATAAAAGTAAATGTCAAGCAAAAGGGCACGGCGAAGAAATGATTTCTACTTTTTCTTCCGATAAACCAGATAGAGTTTATTGTCACAAAGCATGGTGGGCAGATGATTGGGATCCCATGGACTACGGAAAAGATTATGATTTTTCAAGGTCGTTTTTCGAACAAATGCGGGAATTATGGAAAAGTGTTCCAGATATCGGGTTATTTAATATAAATCCAGTCAATAGCGATTATTGCAGTATTACAGAAAATAATAAAAATTGTTATTTGCTTGTGGGGGCTGACCACAATGAGAATTCTTTATATTCCTCTTTCATTTTTAATTCAAAAGAATGTGTGGATTGTCATTTTGTTTCTAAGAGTGAAAAAAATTACGAAACAACTGACTGCATATCTTGTTTTAATCTAAAATACAGCCGTTATTGTGAAACTTGTTATGATAGCTCTTTTCTTTTCAATTGCCGAAATTGCCACGATTGTTTCGGATGTGTCAATCTAATAAATCAAGAATACTGCATTTATAACAAACAATATACGAAAGAAGAATACATTAAAAAAATGAAGGAGTTGGATTTTGGTTCTTATAAAGAAATAAAAAAGACGCAGGAAAAGTTTAATGGATTCAGTTTAAAATTCCCGAGACGCTTTGCAAAAATAGTGAAATCAATCAATGTCTCCGGAGATTTTATAGAAGGATCAAAAAAGTGCGCAAATTGCTTTTCAGTTTTTGGCGGAGCCGAAGATTGTAAAAATGTATGGCTGATTTATTCTCAAATAAAAGACTGTTATGATATAGATCATTCGGGATTAACAACACTCGAATGTTATGAGTCCTCAAGCGTATATCCGGGAAATCAAATTTTATTTTCAAGATTTATTTTCAATTGCCATAATGTGGAGTATTCCTACAATTGCCACGGCTCTTCATATTTATTCGGCTGTGTTGGCTTGCGAAATAAAAAATATTGCATTTTTAACCAACAATATGACAAAAAAGACTTCCTTGTTTTGCGAGAGAGAATTATTAATCACATGTCTAATATACCCTATAAAGATAAAAAAGGCAGGATATTTACTTACGGAGAATTTTTCCCCATTGAACTTTCTCCTTTTGCCTATAATGAAACAGTCGCACAAGAATTAAACTCTTTAGGTAAAAAGGAAATAGAAAGTTTGGGATTCAATTATATTGAAGACGATGAACGCAACTATAAAATTCAGAAAGAGTGGAAAGATTTACCAGATAATATTGATGATATAAGTGAAAATATAATTAGCGTTGTAATAGGTTGTGAACATAAGGGGGAGTGTAATGATAAATGTACAAAGGCATTCAAAATCATCGAAGCAGAATTTTCTTTTTATAAAAATTACAGAATTCCACTTCCACGACTATGTCCAAACTGTAGATATTACAATCGTTTTAGACAGAAAAATCCTCTCAAACTTTGGCATCGAAAATGTATGTGCGATAAAAAACATAATAATCATAAAGGGTGGTGCGAAGTAGAATTTGAAACTTCTTATGCGCCAGACAGACCCGAAATTGTCTATTGCGAAAAGTGCTACCAGCAGGAAGTTTATTAAGGTATTCTACTATTCTATAGAATTGTAGAATGAATAAATATGAACATCAAGATAATAAATAAAAAAATATCAGAAAATGAGCTTCGAGAAATTGCCAAAGAATTTTATGGCAGTATGATAAAGGGTGTTGCAGATGTTGAACGTGAAATTCTGGCTATGGGCGGGGAATATCATATGGATGCGAACGTTGCGCTTATTGAAAACGGTTCCAAACAACCGAATGTCTGGGGTTTTAATTGGTATTTTGACAGGTCGGGAGAAGACCGCATTGAATATATTTCACTTATAAATATACGCCCAGCAGAAGGCAATAGAGGAATGGAAGTGCAAGATTCGTCTTTACGTGATAAGATTAAATCGGTAATATTGAAGTATTTATCGTGAATACAGAACGTACACCATTGTTTTATATGGCGAATCTCGGAAGCGAAGTATCTCGCGCTGTTCGGGAGTTTCAAAAAGAAGAATATGAGAGAATGCATAGTTCTATCATCCGCGCGAAAAACATAATTCAAACGATAGAACAATTCCCTGAAATGCGCGGAAGGACAGGCGAACTTGTAATTTTAAAATCAATTATAGAAGATTTAGACAAAAAAAAGCTTGAAATTGATAAAAAACAACTCCTTGATTACTTTTCTCCGTTTGCCATTAGGTTAATGACTGTCTAGTTTATGTAACCCGAAACAAAAAAATGCCAGAACCCCGAACGAAAGCGAAGCTTCATACGGGGCAGGCTACAAAAAATTTATGAAATATAAGTCACAAAATGTGGTGTGTCAAAATTGTCGGGGAAAATTCACGATAGAGCCGGAAGACTTTAATTTTTACGAAAAAATAAAAGTTCCTCCGCCAACTTTTTGCCCGTTATGCCGAGCGCAGAGAAGATTTGCTTTTAGAAACGAACGAAAACTTTTTAAGGTTAAAAACGCCTTTACTGATAAAGATATTTTTTCTCTTTATCCTCCGGAAGCAAAAAGAAAAGTTATTACCCAAGAAGAATGGCATGGAGATAATTGGGACGGTATGTCGTATGCTCACGATTATGATTTTTCAAGACCCTTTTTTGAACAATTTTTAGAACTAGAAAAACAAGTTCCAGTTTATAATTTAAACGCTAAATTAATGGTAGGCAGTCCTTATTCTGCCAACGCAACCGCTTTAAAGAATTGCTATCTTTGTTTTAATTCAAATCATTCCGAAGATTGTATGTATGGAAACGCTAATGATAAATGCAAAGACTGTATTGATAATTCTCACATAAAACACTCTGAGCGTTGTTATGAATCCTTTTGGTTGGAAAATTGTTACCAATGTTATTTTACTATAATGTCTTCAGAATCTCGCAATCTCTGGTTTTGTCGGGATTGTTTGGGTTGTAATGATTGTGTTGGTTGCGTGAATTTGCGTAAAAGTTCATATTGTATTTTTAATAAACAATATACAAAAGAAGCATATGAAAATGAAATAAATAAATTGAATTTAAATAGTAAAACAGGAATTGAAAAAGCGCAGGAAAAAGCCAGAACTTTTTGGAAAACTCAACCAACAAAGTATCAGCAGGGTTTAAAGAATTTAAATTCAACGGGTTCCTATGTGACTAATTGTAAAAATGTAAATGATAGTTACTTGATTAGAGAAAGTGAGAATATACGTTATTGCCAGTACATGCAAGTACCTGGAAATAAAGATTGTTATGATACTAATATCTGGGGAGAAAATACAGAATTATCTTATGAAACATGTGTTTGCGGAGAGCATTCTTATAATTTAAAATTTTGTTTTAGTTGTTGGCCAAATTGTCGAGATAGTGAATATTGCATGAATCTTTTTAGTTCATCAAATTGTTTCGGCTGTACTGGACTGAAGAAAAAACAGTATTGTATTTTTAATAAACAATACACGAAAGAAGAATACAAACAACTTATTCCTAAAATAAAAAAACACATGGATGAAATGCCCTATGTTGATAAAAAAAGTAGAATTTATAAATATGGTGAGTTTTTCCCGATAGAGCTTTCTCCTTTTGGGTATAATAATACGGTTGCTATGCAACATTTTCCGCTTACAAAAGCGGAAGCAGAAAAAAGGGGATATGCATGGATAGAAGTACCTCATGGTGAGTATAAAATAACAAAAAAAACGTCAGAGTTTTCAGATTCAATTGAAGATATTACAGATCAAATATTAAAACAAGTTATTGAATGTGAAAATTGTAAAAATGCTTATCGTATTTTAGAAAATGAATTAATTTTTTTACGTAGAGAAAAACTACCTGTTCCACACTTATGTAATGATTGTAGATATTACAGAAGAATACAAGATAGACTGAAAATTCAATTGTATAAGAGGTTTTGTATGTGTACTGGAGAAACTGACGGTACAAAAAATTATAAGAATACAGTAAAACACACTCATGGAAATTCCCCTTGCTCAGAAGAATTTAAAACCGGATATGCGCCAGACAGACCCGAAATTGTGTACTGCGAAAAATGTTATCAGCAGGAGGTTTATTAGCTGGAAAATAAGCCAAGATTGTGCTATACTGTAACTATGAAAAGCCAAATATTACCCAAGTTTATTAGTAAAAAACAGATTAAAAACGCTGTTTCATCCTCTTTAAAAATAGAAGGGATTAGTTTTGCTCGCGCTATAAAAAATAGTCTTATAATTAAAAAATTACAAAAGCATGGCAGGGCATTCTCGGTATAATATTACCAACAAAAAAGCTGGTATAGAAAGAGGAGTTTTAAAAAACAAACTTAGAATTTTTGATCAAAAACAGTTGGACGATGCCGAAGCGATACTTTTAGCGGATGCTTACGAATTTTTTCTCTCAAAAGAAAATCCAGAAAAAATAAATTTTGATGTTGAATTTTTATTTTCCATACACAAATATTTTCTTTCAACTTTATATGAATGGGCAGGTAATAAAAGAAAAGTTAACTTATCAAAAGGAAAAATGATGTTTGCTTCAGTTGACCACCTAGACTTGGCCCTAAAATATCTGGATGATATTTTGAAAAAAAATTTACCGAAGAAAAAGGAGACAAAAAATAATATAGCATATAAGATTGCATTTATTCATAATGAATATAACGCAATACATCCCTTTCGTGATGGAAACGGGCGAACCATTCGATTGTTTTTGGACTTGCTTGTTTTGAGCGCAGGTTACGAAATGATCGACTGGGATTCAAAATCAAAAAATGAATACATGAAAGCCTGTGTTTCTGGTGCTATCGGAGACCATAAACCTATGACTAATTTTATTTTTAAAAGATTGTATTTGTGTTAAAATAACTCATATATATGCCAAAGCCGAATCGGGTACAGATAATAAAATACGCTCCACCTCCGCCGGAATTGCCCGTCTTTGGGAAAGTAAAACCCGAAGATGTTTCTTTCATTGGCCGGACGAATTATGTCGCTTCTCTAGAAGAAAAAAAATTTATTTTTGGCATCAAGCGCATTGACCGTCGTCGACATCTTTACATTGTTGGGAAATCCGGAGTCGGTAAATCAAAATTATTGGAACTTTTAATCCGTCAGGACGTAAGCTATGGTCACGGATTATGTTTTATTGACCCGCATGGCGACGTGATGGAGGCAATACTTGATTTTATACCTAAAGAACGAATAGAAGATGTCTGCATTATTGATCCTTCGGATGCTGATTTTCCATCATCTTTTAATCCACTGGCCAATGTGGATCCGATGTTTAAGTTTCAGTTGACTCAAGGGTTAATTGAAGTTTTAGAAAAACAATTCGGAGCCAACTGGACGCCTCGCCTGGAACACGTTTTCCGTTTTACTTGCTTGGCGTTGCTGGATTATCCGCACGCGACGATGCGCGGAATGATTTCCATGCTGACTGACCGAAATTATCGGCAAAAAGTGGTGGAATATATTACCGACGACATGGTCAAAAGATTTTTCGCTATAGAATTCGCCGATTGGTCGGAAAAATTTGATACTGACGCCATTATTCCGCTGGTAAATAAACTTGGACAATTTCTTTCCGACCCGCTCCTGCGAAATATCTTCGGTCAAAAGCAAAATAAGATTGATATAAGTGAATTAATGAATAAAGAAAAAATCATACTTATTAATCTTTCCAAAGGACGCATTGGAGAAGAAAACTCCAGTTTTTTTGGTTCCATGTTTTTAACCAAAATAAAACAGGCCGGCATGGAACGCGCCAGTATTCCTGAAGCAGATCGTAAAGATTTTTATTTATATATAGATGAGTTCCATAATATTGTTACCCAGACATTTGAAAATATTTTATCCGAAGCCCGAAAATACGCATTTAATCTGACTATCGCTCACCAATATATCGGTCAGCTTCTTCCGCAAGTTCAGCACGCCGTGCTGGGAAATACCGGAAGCATAATAACTTTTCGAGTCGGCGGAGAAGACGCAGTAAAATTAAAGCCGGAATTTGAGCCATTATTTGGAGTAAAAGACATGATCAATCTGGCGGTGGCGGAATTTTATATTAAAATGACCATTGATGGAGAATCTTACGATCCGTTCTCGGCTGAAACCCTAAGAGTTTTACCTCCGACCCATCCATCTTATAGAGAAGAAATTATTGCTGCGTCTCGCAGAAAATATTCCATACCAAAAGACGACGCGGCCAAGCTGATTGCCGAAGAAGAAGCTACAATCATCCGAAGCGCAGAAGAAAAAGCGATTATTGAAGGCCGAGCAAAAAGGCTCGCCCGTGAGGCTACGCCCGAAGGAAAAACTAAAGAAGCGCAAGCGAATGGAAAAGACTCTACTCCATCAAAAGAAAATGAGGAGCAGGAAGAAACTTTAGATAAAATTTCAAAAGAAAAAACTTCCCAGGAAGCCGAACCTATGATATAATACCTTAAATAAATTTATGAATAAGGATTATTACAACATTTTGGGAATAAACAAAAGCGCGTCTAAAGACGAGATTAAAAAAGCCTTTTATAAATTGGCGCACAAATATCATCCTGATAAAAAAGAGGGAAACGAAGCTAAATTTAAGCAAGTAAACGAAGCATATCAAGTACTTTCAGATGATGCTAAGCGTTCAAAATACGATCAATTTGGTAGTGGTTTTGAAAATGTGGGGCAGGGATATAATGCGGGCCAGAGTGGATTCAGTGGGTTTGATGGTTTTGATTTTTCTGATTTTTCCACCCAGGGTGAATCCGCCTTTAGCGGAGATTTTGGAAATTTAAACGATATTTTCAGTGATTTTTTTGGAGGGGGAATGAGTGGAGGAAGAGCGCAGGCTAGACGTGGTCGCGATATTTCTACTGAAATTCAAGTTTCTTTTTCAGATTCTATTTTTGGCGCAAATAGAAAAATTTTAATTACTAAAACATCAAAATGTTTGATTTGTCATGGTTCTGGCGCAAGGGCTGGATCTACAATGGCGACCTGTAAACGTTGTAATGGTCAAGGAAAAATTCATGAAGCAAAAAGATCATTCCTTGGCACTATTTCCAGTACGAAAATTTGCGAAGAATGTAATGGAACGGGTGAGGTGCCAAAAGAATTATGCGATAAATGTAAAGGCAAGGGTGTCTTGCGCCGCGAAGAAGAAATATCAATTGCGATTCCTGCTGGCATACGTGATGGAGAAATGATAAGAATGACTTCTGTGGGGGAGGCAATATCTAAGGGAACAAATGGAGATCTTTATATAAAAATAAACGTAACTTCGCATCCTGTATTTAAGCGCGATGGACACGATTTGATTATGAATTTAAATTTAAAGCTTTCGGACGCGCTTTTAGGGACAGAGTATCCTATCCAAACCCTAGATGGTGAAATCAAGGTTACTATTCCGGAAGGGGTTGCTATCAATGAGGTTCTTCGTGTCCGAGGTAAGGGTGTGCCTATTTCAAAAAATAAGCGTGGCGATTTGTTGATTAAACTGAACATCAAACTTCCTTCCAGAATTTCTCACAAGTCCCGCGAGCTTATAGAAGAACTCAAAAAAGAAGGAATCTAAAACAATTTTTCACAAAAAAACTTCTATTTCAATTTCTTCTTAAACTTATTCGCAATTATTATATAGCATAACTGTGCAGCGCCGTATTCAGTGAGAACTGAGTCGCGCATAGGTGAGACCTCTACGATATCAGCTCCGATTAATTCTTTTTTATTTATCGCTCCTATAATTAGTTTTATGCCATACCACCATTTGAGTCCTCCCTGTACGGGAGTACCAGTGCCGGGCATATGAGCAGGATCAAAACCATCAACATCAATTGTTATATAGAGATATTTTGTCCTTATATTTTTTAAAATTTGCTCTATTTTTGGTTTTTCTCCCAAATCCCATTCAAAAACTTTTACATTATTTTTTGGGTTGCTAAAATATTCATATTCTTCTTTGGAGTAAGTTCGGATGCCGACTTGTATTATGGGATAGCCTATTTCGCTGGCGTGACGCATAACGGTAGAATGGGCAAAAGGCGAAGGATGTTCGCTATAGTCGCTATCATTTTTTCTTAAATCACAATGCGCATCAATGTCTAGAATTGTTACTTCTTTTGGATTATATTTCTGGGCCAAGGCTTGAAAAAGTCCGATAGAGACGGAATGTTCACCACCTAAAAGGAAAACGAATTTATTGTTTTTAATAAGTTTATGGCAACTGGTTTTTATTTTTTTAAAAATTTCGATTGGGGATAGTTTTTGCAGATTGCCTAAATTTTGATGCGCAATTTTCACAAGATCATTTACTTCAACTTTAAATTTTCTATCAAAGAATTCAATTTGAAGATCTAGACATTCAGTAATTTTTTTTGGACCATTTGCAGTTCCTTTTTTAAAAGAAGCCGTTTTTTCATAGGCGGCCGAAACCAGAACCACATCTGCTTTATTTATATTTTTTTCGTTAACAATTGTTTTTATCATAATTTTTAATTTAAATTTTATTAATTTTATATCCACTATTTTTATCTTCTATCTCATATCCTAAAGAATTGATTTTTTTTCTTAATTCATCCGACTTTTTAAAATCTTTATTTTTGCGTACTTCTTCGCGTTCTTCCACCAGTTTTAAAATTGCTTCAGAAATTTTTTCCTCTTTTAAATTAGCAAAATCAAGTCCTAATACTTTATCAAAATCAAGAATTGTTGCTTTTTTGTTGGCATTTGATATTTTTTCATCTTTTAGAACATCCCAAAGCAATGATAACGCTCGCGGGGTATCCAGGTCGTCAAATACAAATTCTTTAAACTTTTCTTGATATTCTTTATCAACTTTTCCTATCTTTTCTCCAAGACTCATATAGAGCCCGTAAAGCCGTTTTAGGGCCGTTTCTGCGCCTTCTAGGGCTTCCCAGTTAAAATTCATTTTAGTGCGATAATGACCCATTAAAAGCCAAAATCTATATACAATAGGGCTAATCCCTTTTTCTGTGATAGTGCGCAAAGTTATAAAACTATCTCCAGATTTTGCCATTTTTTCACCATTGTTAATATCTAGAAAATTATTATGCATCCAAACGCGCACGAAGGGCTTTTTACCAGTTGCGCATTCTGATTGAGCTATTTCATTGGTATGATGGATAGGAATATGATCAATTCCCCCAGTATGAATATCAAACTGTTCGCCTAAAAATTTTATACCCATAGCTGAACATTCAATATGCCAGCCAGGGAAACCTTTGCCCCATGGAGATTCAAAACCAATTTGCGAATTAAATTTCCAAAGCGCAAAATCTTCCGGATTTTTTTTTTCCGAATTTTCAACAATTCTTGCGCCTTCCTTTTTCCATTCTCTTTTTCCGCCCCAGAGGATTC
The DNA here is from genome assembly GCA_001786745.1 of Candidatus Nomurabacteria bacterium RIFCSPHIGHO2_01_FULL_36_23. GTDB lineage: Bacteria > Patescibacteriota > Minisyncoccia > Phycocordibacterales > UBA9973 > UBA9973. The sequence goes on from MFTF01000003.1 coordinate 10,018, forward strand.
CATAGTCTGGCATTTTGGAAGTATTAAAATAAATTCCATCGCTGGTTTTGTATGTATATTCTTTTTTTTCTAATTTTTGCACAAGCTCTGTATCTTCTTTAACATAATCGCTTGCGAAATATATTTCTTTCGGTATTTTTACATTAAGTTTTTCCAAATCCTTCTTAAATTTTTTTGTATAAAATTCTGCGAGTTCACGCATATTTTTTAGAGTCAGCTTCTTCTTTTCACGCAAAAGTCCTTTTGTCATTTTATCTTCACCTGAGTCTGCGTCACTAGACAGATGTCCAATGTCAGTGATATTCATAACCCGTTTAACTTTATATCCGCCATATTCCAAAGTTTTTTGTAAAATATCCGCAAAAACATAAGCGCGCAAATTGCCTATGTGGGCATAATCATAAACCGTCGGTCCGCAAGTATACATGCGAACTTTATCCTTTCTGATGGGGGAGAAGGTTTCCTTTTTTCTCGCCAAAGTATTATAAAATTGAAGTTTCTTTGATGTCATTTCTATATATTAAAATAAGGGTATAGAGCAAACTAATTGTTAAGGGTCCTACCAATACACCCGCTGGACCCAAAAACGAAATCCCTCCCAGAATTGAAAAAAGAATTAAAACTGGAGGCACTTTTGTTCTTTCACTGATTATATATGGGGTTAAAAAATTATCAATCATTCCAACCACGACGGCTGCCCAGATTAAAAGACCGATAGCGGATGATGTTTCTCCTATAGAAAAAAGAAAAAGAATTGCCGGAATTGAAACGAAGGCGGTTCCAATTGTTGGAATGAGAGAAGAGATAGCGGCCACCAAACCCCAAACAGCCGCATTGGGAATATTAAAAAACCAAAGCCCGAACCCTAAGAGCATTCCCTGAATAAAGGCGATCAACAGACTGCCCATTATCACGCCATTTACAGCCGCTGTGAATCTTTTAATTATTTTCTCATCATCTTTATCTCCCAAGGGACTCAGAACGACAATTATCTTTTTCCATTTTTGGCCATCTTTCAAAAAATAAAAAATAATTAAAAGCATTAAAGCAAATGAGAAAAAAGCGGAAATAGTAGCGCTAAAGATATTAGCTATATTATCTGATACGTAAGAAATAAAATCTGCCACTTTTTGATTTATGTTAAAAATAATTTCTCCCGGAAGTACCTTATTAACTGAATTATTTATGGAATCCATTAAAGGAGAAGAATTTTCGCTATTTATAAACAAATGATAAATATTTTTACTTTGATTAAAAACTAAAGTGCCAATACCCAAAAGCGGACCACAGAGTATTATCGTAAAAAGAAATACAGTTAAAAGCGAGGAAAGCCAACTTGGCAGTTTTCTTTTATGAAACCATTCATATACTGGATAAAGCACTATGGAAAAAGAAATTCCAAACACAAATACCACCCAAAAAGGACGGAAAATTAGAAAACTTAAAACGAAGGTTGTCAATAAAAGCCCGAAGAAAAAATATTTTTCAATTATCTTTGTTTGCATATGTAAGCATTATAACCAATACTTGCTTTTTTGTAAAATTTCAGATAGTATGAATTTTATGGAATTTGCAGTTATCCA
>MFTF01000004.1 GCA_001786745.1 Candidatus Nomurabacteria bacterium RIFCSPHIGHO2_01_FULL_36_23
AATTTTTATTCATTTGGTCGTTGAAAATTTTACAAAAGGATTTTCTATTTTTGAAAATCATGCCGGTTGCGAAAAGGGCTATTTTATAACGAGCGATGGCAAATACATCCCGCTTGAAAAATACTCGGACAGAAAAGCGTATAAAGCTGGCGACAAGAATAAAATCATCAGCATCCCCGATTTAATTTTGATTGATTTCGGTAGAAGCGAGGTTATCAATGTTGAGGGGAAAAAATATCAATTCCGACAAAACGGAATTAACGAGTTAAAAGGTTTCGGTGATATAGAAAAAACTTACATCAAGAAATATTATCCAAAATATAAAATTATTCGCACAGTTGTTTTGTATGGCGGAACAAAAAAGAAAGTTGTTGAAATTGAAGTCGGATTTTTGCTCAACGAAAACGGCGATCTTGTTTTAGGAATAAAAGCCCCTGCTTTATTCAGAGAAGCCATTAAAAATCTTTTGGATTTTTGGTCATAGCACTATGAAATTCATTTCGGGAAAATTAAAACATCTAAATAATTATTTTAAGCGTTGGCTTTATGCAAAACGCCATTCTGCACTTAATCAATACACAGAAGAATATTTAGAATACTTTGGACATTTATTTAGTAGAGCCGCAACAACAAGTGGTTTTAATTATTTATGTACATTATTGCGAGTAGAGGGGATAACAAGCGGACACTGGGACGCTTTTGTGGAAGCAGAAGAGGCGGCGATGGATTTTAGTCGGCTTTTGAGAAAAATGAGTAAAGGGCAAGAAAAAAGAGCTTTACGAATGGGCCTTTTTCTATATTCTCATTCTACGGAGATGTCCGTCCCTTACGAAATAATTTCAAACCTATTACGCTCTTGCCAAGACAAGCCATACAAGATGTATCCATTCGCCCATCTTGTCCGAGTGGAAAAAGGGAAAACGCCTAGCATATTTGCAAAGCGTTATTTGCCAACGCCAGTTAAAAAAATTCAGCATATAAAAGAGCTTGCAGTAGCTTGTGGCGAGGAACGAATTGGAGAAATTTTTGATACTTTCTTTCGTAATGATGTCAGAAATGCTTTTTATCATTCAGATTATGCTATTTCCGATGAGGAGTTTCGCATTATTGAAGGTGGCGAAATAGGAAAACAAACTATTAAGCTGGAAGAATTATCTGATTTACTAAGTCGATGTTTCGCATTTTATTCCGCCTTTTTTATAACTTTTAATCAGGTGAGGCGGGGGCTGGTTGTAGGAAAAAAATTTTTAAGGAAGCCAAACTACGAAGTGCTAGAGTTGTTATCGGATGAGGACGGATTAACCGGATTCAAAATTCATTTTCCAAATGGGTCATATGCTATGTTTGAGCGAAAAAAATACAAGGGTACAACAGGGTTAAATTTAATGTGTCTTGAGGAGGGCATACAATTGAATGTTGGTGATTTGAAAAAATATAACGAAGCTGATGGATGGTATGTGAATGGAAAATCATTTGAAGAATATGGCACAAGATACAATAGAATAGGATTTTGGTTTCCAATCATTTTTTCGAGAAATAGCGACACTCTCCAAAAGAAAGCTACGGAAGCAACAAAAGATAAAGTTGTGCAAGGGTGTCTTTTTTATATTTATGCAACGGGACATAAAGCGATTGAATTTGTAATCAAAAGCAAAAGTGATTTGCGACAAAAAGGAAATTTATTAAAGAAATTGTTAGGGAAAGATTCAAAAAAACTTATCATTGAAAATATCCCGAATAACGGAAATAGCTCTTTTTTATATGATGGGACATATTATCTTGAAAATGACAGACCAGAAACTATTAGAAACGCTTTGAATGATATTGAAAACTATATTGATGGGTTAAAAAGAAAATTTGGGGATAATATTAACTATCGGCTAAAATATCAAATGTATAGCGATGGTTCAGCAGGAAAAAAAGAAAAAACAGGCGAAAATACATTCTCAATAACTTTTAGTATGGATGATCCAAGAACTACACTGGTAGCGTCTAATTTAGAATTGTTTCCAAAAGCTGATTGGAAGATTAAGGAAGAATGGGTATAATGTAATTAAACTTAATCACCCTTTTTTATTTGTAGCCCGCCTACAAAAAAATCGGGCGCGCGCAAATCAGGAAAAGCGAAGAAAACTTTTTTGCTGGCTGGCGAGCATCAGCGAGCGGCGGCGGGGCGGAGCGTCAAAATTCGCAATCTGGATTTTCGTCAAAAAAAGTTCGGATTTTAACCAAAAGGCACCGCCTTCGCCCACTATAGCGGGCTTCGGCGGACAATGTCCGCTCAGAGAAGTTCGCAAAGGAGAGAATCTATTTCGTATGTATTGCCAGATAAATATCTTCCAGCGCGCGGACGGCGTCGCCGGCGGCAATATTGTTTTGGTGATATAAGGCGTTTGTGCAGTCCCCAGCGGCCCAGATGCCGGGAACATCCGTTTTTTGATTCAATGGATTTATTTTTATTCTCCCATATTCATCCAGTGGAATAATGTTTTTGGCAAAATCTGTATTTGGAATTTGTCCAATTTCCACAAAAATGCCCGAGACTTTCAATTCTGTTTCCCCGCCTGCAACGCTTTGCGTAGCATTGCGGGCAGGTTGTCCAGTATTTTTATCTTGATAAATTATTCCTTCAACAAATTTTTCACCTTGTACTTCTAAAATATCCACATTTTTAACCGCTTTCATTTTTGGATTTTTTAAAACTTTTTCAACCGTGATTTCATCAGCGCGAAAACTGTCACTGCGGTGCAGAAGCGTTACAGATTTACAGTATGCCAGAAGTTGAGCGGCAGTTTCAAATCCGGCATTGCCTCCGCCAATAACGGCCACATCCATATCTGCAAACAAAGGCCCATCACAGCTGGCGCAATAGGTGAGACCTTTATGTTCCAGTCTATCCGCATTTTTTGCCTCAAGTTTTCTTCTTCCGCTGCCACTGGCTATTAGAATCGTTTTTGAATTAAATTCTTTATTGTCGCTGGTTTGCACGGTAAAAATCTCCGTATTTTTTGTTATGCTGATTACTTTCTCTCCTTCTTTTACTTCCAAAGTTTGTCCTTCTCCCGTATTAGCCAGTACGTGTTTTTTTAAATTTTCCGCAAGCTCATTTCCAGACAAAGAAATAGTGCCAATCCAGTTGTAAATTTGTTCGGACACAGCACTTTGCCCGCCCCATTCCGTAGTAATGAAAAGCGTTTGCAATTTTTTACGAGAAGCATAAACAGCCGCCGCCACGCCCGCCGGTCCGCCTCCGATAATTATCAGATCGTAAGTCATTTCTTTATTATATACTAGACATAAAGTTTTTAACCTTGACAGATAGCCATTTATTTGTTATACTATGTAACGATATTTTCCAAGTTCTTTAACAAGAATCACTTCTGAGACGAGCTTTTTGAGCCTTAAAATCTTAGGACTTATAAAGCTCGTCTCACAAGGACTTGCCGCAATAAAAGCCAGGGCGAATCTGGCAATCGAATAAGGGAAGTTATGACTGCAACACTCTCGACAGAAGTGGATTTTCGAGGTTGCTTCTTCGGTACGACCGATTGGGCGAGCTACTACGATTCGCTCCAGCCGTTGGCCGAGGAGGTCAAGGAAATCCTCCAGAGGACCTGCCCCTTCTACCCGAAGAAGCGAATGTTCGAAACACACCTCGTCTTTCAGGGGATCCAGATACTCGACAACGCTCCGCTCACGGTGGCGAAGTGGCTCGAGTTGCACCCGCCGACGAGTCAGCTGAAATTCTACTTCAACACCAATCCGTGGCACGCGGGACAGCCCCACACGGACGAGGCGACGCTCGAGCCACGGTTGTACATCATGCTTCGGGAGATCGTTCCTGGTTCCACGTACAAAAAACCCGACGACCAGCTGACACTGCTTCCCGAAGACTACAAAGTGCCGACCACCATCGAGGAGGTCACGAAGAGCATCCTAGGCTTTCGGAAGACTAGCAAACGGTTCAACCCGAATGTCTGGGCCGCGTGCAAGGAACGGACGATCAAGACCAACACGGCCAATGCTGGTGATGTCTCGTGTGTCGGCCGCTTCGACGAGGACGGTCTCGGCGTCAGCGACTGGCGCGGCCACCGCAACGACAACGTCGGGGTTGGCGCCTCTCGGATTCTGAAGCTGGAATCCTTGAGGACTTGATCCTCTTGACTGCTTGAGCCTCCGCGCCAATTTTTTTTCAGGGCGCGGAGGCTCACAGGGGCTAGTAATCTTGCAACAAAAGTTTTAAATCTTTGGACCATGAGGTCCAAAATCTGGGCCTCGAAAGAAAGCAATGCTTCTCCGAGGCCTTTCTTTTTTATACGCTATAAAGTAATATATTCATATCTTGCTAATGAAGGTTGGATCACGGTTCAACCTCGCGAGATATCTCGCCTTGAGATATCGCCAGAGTACTATTGGTCTACGGATCACGGTAGAGCGCGATTAAGGATAGGGAATGGAAATTCTTGCTTGTTTTTTGCGAAGGTTACGTTTTACTAACGGATGCCTTCAAATGAATACAGAGGAAAAAGTATATAGGCTCGCAAGAGCAGTAAAACTTAATTCTCGTTGACACAGACGAAAACAAGCAAACTACGGCCAATGCTGGTAATGTCTCGTGTGTCGGCAACTTCAACGAGAACGGTCTCAACGTCAACAACTGGAACGGCAACCGCAACAACAACGTCGGGGTTGGCGCCTCTCGGCGCTTCCATACTCTCCAAAGTGAAACACCCTCTCTTTAATGAGGGTGTTTCACTTATCTATCGCTCTTTCGTGGATTTTATCCATCCTCCGAGCATTTTTCCGATTTCATCGAGTTCTGCTTCGATGGCTATATAAGTTTTAGAGTTAATCGCCTTGACGTCCTTCAGGAGACGGACGCAGAGCTTGAGGAAATTCAACTTAACGCTGGTTCTTTCCAAGGTCGGGAGTTTCTCTATTTTTGATTGCTGGCTAGCTAATAGGATGCCTTCCAAAACAGTAATTAAAGTGTTCTCACATTTCTGCCACAGAACGTAGCGATCTTGTTTGGGTATGGTCAAACGCAGGTTATAAAATTCTTTATACAGGTCGTAAGATTTTCTTAAGATGGGGATGTCTAAGTCGTTCATAAATGAAATTCTATAAAGATTTATATTGGTTAATAATTTCGCCCGCTTCGCTATTTCGTGCGTGGGACATGTTCAAGGCAGACAAAAGAAACAGGCAGGACGTTGGCGATTTTGAATTGAACCTCGAAAAAAACATTTTTGATTTGTATCGAGATTTAAAGAACAGAACATACAAACATGGGGCGTACAGAGGATTTTGGATTCATGATCCGAAACCGCGCCGGATTCATAAGGCAACTGTTCGGGATCGTGTTCTTCACCATGCTATTTTCAATGTACTTAATCCGATATTTGAACCGACCTTTATTCCTAATTCTTTTTCTTGCCGTATCGGTAAAGGAACTCACAAAGGAATGGAAAAGATTGCGGAGATGCTTCGGACCGTAAGCCAAAACAATACGAGACAATGTTATGCCCTGAAATGCGACATCAAAAAGTTTTTTGATTCTGTTGATCACGATATTTTGATTAAAATTCTTGAAAGGAGAATAAAAGATGAAAAAGTTAATTCTCTTTTGAGAGAAATTATTTCTAGTTATGTTGCCACTTACGAGAGAGAGAGAAGAAAAACCACTTGAAAAAAGGTATTCCTATCGGCAACTTGACCTCTCAAATTTTTGCCAATATTTATATGAATGTTTTTGATCAATTTATAAAGCATGATTTGAAAGTAAAATATTATGCGCGTTATACTGATGATTTCATTATTGTTTCGGAGGATAAAAATTATCTTGAGAAACTTCTTTTACCAATTCAGTTATTTTTGAAAGAAAAATTAAAATTAGAACTTCACCCAAGCAAGGTCAGTATCCGAAAGTATCACCAAGGAATTGATTTTTTAGGATATGTTGCTTTACCACATCATATTGCCCTAAGAACAAAAACAAAGAAAAGAATGATGTGGAAGTTAAAAAACAAAATGACGGATTACAAAAACAAAAAGATTAACGAGGCCACCCTTCTTGCAACATTCCAATCTTATCTAGGTATTTTATCTCATGCTAATGCTTACAAATTAAGTCAAGAGATACAGAATAAATTCTGGTTTTGGCTGAATGAATAACAAAGACTTTTACAAACTATTTTTATTTTTTTCTCCTCAAAAATGCTGGAACAGCGCTCCATTCGTCTGTGTCATCTTCTATAATATCCTCTATAATCTCCGTTTTCTTTTCTGTTTTTTTAAAAAAATCACTACTGTTTATATTTGAACTCTGTATGGTATTGTGTATTTCTTTTTTAGCCATCGCCGCGTTTTCTTCTTTGAGCAGTGTTTGACCTGTCGATGTTCCAGCAAAGAGACTTTTACGAGGCATATCAGCCGGAAAACTGGTGGCAATAACGGTAACTTTTATTTCACCTTTCTTCATTTTTTCATCTTTAATTGTGCCGAAGATTACTTTCGCGTCTTTGTCAATTGATTCTGTAATTATTTTAGCCGCTTCCTGAATTTCATTAATAGTTAAATCGTCTCCGCCAGAAATGGCAAACAGCACTCCTTTGGCGCCATGAATTGAAACCTCCAGGAGGGGAGAATTAATCGCAGCCAGTGCGGCTTTTTCAGCGCGTTTCTCACCGGAGGCAGAACCAATGCCCATAAGCGCGCTTCCGGCGTCAGACATAACAGCCCTGATGTCTGCAAAATCAACATTAATAATTCCGGGAGTGGTAATAAGATCTGAAATACCTTCTACCGCCTGACGCAGAACATTGTCACAACTAGCGAAAGCATCCTTAAAATTAGTGTTTTTATCAGACAACTGGAGCAGTTTGTCATTTGGAATAATGATAACCGCATCCACTTCTTTGGCCAGATCCTCAATTCCTTTTTCAGCTATTTTCATTCGGTGACTGCCCTCAAAAAAGAAAGGTTTGGTAATTATAGCTACCGTAAGTATTCCTTGTTCTTTTGCCGCGCGAGCCACGATTGGAGCTGCGCCGGTGCCCGTGCCCCCTCCCATTCCGCAAGCAATAAAAATCATGTCAGCTCCTTTAATTACATCTTGAATTTCTGATTTAGTTTCTTCAGCCGCCTTTTTTCCGATCTCTGGATCCATGCCGGCGCCGAGACCCTTCGTAAGATTTTTACCGATATGGATTTTTTTCTCAGCTAACGAGTGATGCAAGTCTTGTGTGTCAGTATTCATGCAAATAAAAGACACACCCTTGACTTTTGAATTAATCATATGATTAACGGCATTTTTCCCCGATCCCCCTATTCCAATGACCATGATACGAGCGAAACTTTCTATTGCTTGGTTTATTTTTGGCATATGTTAATTTTGGTTAATTTAATCCCAACGCTTTCGGGTCGGGGGTTTGTATAAAAGCATACTAGCACTAGAACAAAAAAAAGCAAATTTTTTGCTTTTTTAAAAAACTAGTCCTTAACCATTAGAAATTAATTTCTTACGGCATTAGCTGTTTAATGCTTGATTTTATTACATTTTTTAGATCTTTAAAAAGATTTAGGAAAGAATTTTCAGAATAGCCATCATTATCCTTTCCGGCTATTATGAGACCTAGAACAGTAAACCATAACGAGTCGCGAAGCTTGGTCTTTGAATTATTAAACATCTCTGTTGTTCCTAAACTAGAAGGTAATTTAAGCACAGATTTTGAACATTCCTCAAGCCCTTTAACGTTTGCGCCACCGCCGACAAACACAATACCCGCCGGTAAAAGACCGTTTCTCTTTATTTTTTTTAAATAATTTTCTATTAATTCAAAAATATCAGACAGACGCGCTTCAATAATTTCTTCCAATTTTTTCTTCGAAAAATTTTCTTCAATATTTCCAAGCTTTAAACGTTCTGCCATTTCAAGCGGGATCTTGAATCCCAAGGCAATATCATTTGTAATATCGCAAGAACCGATAGAAAAAGTTTGAATTAAAATTAATAATCCATTTTCAAAAACAGAAAGTGATGTTGTTTGATCTCCGATGGCAACTAATGCCACTCCCACAATCTTTTGTTTTTCTGATAATACAATGTGACTAAGAGCTATCGGTGAAGCTATGACATCTATAGTTTTTACTCCCACTCTCGCTATGACTTCAAGCAAATCTTCTAAATGTTGCATAGAATAAGTTACAAAAATAGCTTTTGCTTCAAGTTTAGTTCCACGCATACCCTCTAAACGACCCAATACTTCTTTTCCATCAAGCCGAAAAGAAACAGGAAATACTTGAATAATCTTTCTATTGCCCAAATTTAAGTTATCTTCACAGTCCTGTAATACTTTATTTATATCTAAAAGAGTTACTTCACCGTCTGCCTTAGAAATAACCACTGAACCTGAACTCACTTCTCCGCGCAAAGTTGTGCCATTTATTGCAACAAATGCGCGTTTTATTTTTATACCGGAAGATTTTTCAGCCATACTTAACGCGTTTTTTACTGAGATTACCGCAGGAACAGAATCAACAATATATCCGTGCCGTACGCCCCTTGTTTCACTTTCTCCCACGCCAACAATTTTAGGATTTTTTTCTCCTTTGAAGAATTCTCCCACCACGACTCTGGTCGTTTTGGATCCTACGTCTATTCCGATAGAAATATTTCTGATCATCCCAGTACTAAAATTTTATTTATTAATATTATTATTATACCACGTAATCAAAATTTAGTACGGGACAAGTATTTTTTTTTCTTCTCTCTCCATTCTACTACCATGTTTCATTCCTTTCAAATGGAGCATTCCGTGGATAACTAAAAAAACCGACAATTCTCGGAAATTTCTGCCAAATTTTTTTGTTTCGCGTTTTATTACACTGGGGCAGAGTATCAACTCGCCTTCATTTTTACGCAAAGAGAAAGAGAGAACATTGGTAGCCTTATCTTTTTTTCTATATGTTTTATTTATTTCTCTAGACTTTCTTTCAGAAACATATGCTATAGACAGAGAATATTGTTTACCCAAAATGTCGTTTTTTAATTTAGAAAAACTATCTTCCATAATTTAACTTTTTCCGCTTCTCCGGCGGATCGCCGATGAAGCGATTATTTAGATGCCATTTTACCCAACTTGCGAAGTTTTTCTATCTCTTTTCTTCGACTTATTCTTTTCAAAGCGCTTTTCTTTATTTTAAGCTTTGATTCTTTTCTTGCGTTGTATCTGGAACCTTTCACTTTGCGAATTATTCCTGATTCTTGAATTCTGCGCGAGAAACGGCGCAAAATGCTTGAATTGTTTTCATTTGGATTTTTCTTAACTTCTATTAAAGTCTTTGCCATATTTCCCCAGGTTATCATATAATTAGAAAATTGTAAAATTTTCTAGATTAAATTGACTTTTTTGCTAAAAAAGATAACATATATAGATGAAACAGGCAGCGGATTATATAACTGAAGAAAAAAGAAAAATGCTCCTAACGGAACTTGCCGATTTAAAAGGACCGCAAAGAAAAGAAATTTTAAAGAGTTTGGAATATGCGAAATCATTGGGCGACTTAGCGGAGAATGCGGAATATCATCAAATTCGCGAGGATCAAGGCAATCTCGAGGCGCGTATTGCAAAAGTGGAACAAATTTTAAAATCTTCACAGGTTGTATCGGGGGGCGGGGGCGAGGTGATTGAAGTTGGTTCTAATGTAGTTGTGCAAAAAGAAGGAAATAAAGAAAAAATATCTTATATTATAGTAGGATCTGAGGAAGCAAATATGGCTGAGGGTAAAATTTCTAATAGGTCTCCATTCGGAGAAGCATTATTTGGCAAAAAGAAAGGTCAGAATGTTTCATTTAAGACCCCAGGGGGAGTAGTTAATTATAAAATAATCAACGTGTCTTAATCACCGCCACAGCGGGATAAAAAATGTCTTCAATCGACGAAATTAGGGATACCAGAATAAAAAAACTTGAGCTCTTAAGGAGTAGCGATGTGAATCCCTATCCGGCGGAATCAAAAAGAGAAATTTCTCTCAAAGAAGCAATTAATAATTTTGAAAATCTGGAAGAAAATAAAGAAACGAAATGGATTACCGGTAGAATAATGTCTATCAGGGGTCAAGGCGCTATTATTTTTATAACTCTCAATGATGGAACAGCGCAATTTCAAGGCTTGCTTAAAAAAGATATTCTTGGAGACGATAAACTTAATTTTTTTAATGCGGTAGTTGATATCGGAGACTTTATAGAAATACAAGGCAAATTTTTTACTACAAAAAGGGGGGAGAAAACAATGGAGGTGAAAGACTGGAGAATGCTTTCTAAAAGCTTGCGTCCGTTGCCGGAAAAGTGGCACGGATTACAGGATGCGGAAGAAAGATTCCGAAAACGCTATTTGGATATTTTAATGAATCCGGAACTGAAAGATCTTTTTGAAAAGAAAACAAAATTTTGGGACGCGACTAGAAACTTTTTGAAAAAAGAAAATTTTCTAGAAGTGGAAACTCCGACACTTGAAGTAACAACCGGCGGAGCGGAGGCGCGACCATTTAAAACTCATCACAATGATTTTGACATAGATGTCTTTATGCGTATTTCGGTAGGCGAACTTTGGCAAAAACGATTGCTTGCGGCTGGCTTTCCTCGCGTATTTGAAATCGGCAGAGTTTTTAGGAATGAAGGCTCAAGTCCAGAACACACTCAAGAGTTCACCAATATGGAATTTTACGCGGGGTATATGGATTACAAACAAGGAATAGAGTTTACGGAAAAAATGATTAAAGACATTGTAAAGGAAACATTTGGTACGCTTCAATTTGAAATACATGGGCACAAAATTGATTTGGTTCCTGAATGGGAACGCATTGCTTATGTTGATATTATAAAAAAAGCGTTAAATATTGACGTTCTTTCGGTAACCGAAAAAGAAATGATGAAAAAGTTGGATGAACTTGGCGTAAAATATGAAGGCACGAATAAAGAGCGTCTGACTGACTCGCTCTGGAAACATTGCAGGAAACAAATTACGGGACCGGCTTGGCTGACTGATGTGCCAAAACTTGTTTCTCCGCTTTCAAAAGCGAAACCAGAGAATCCATTACTCACCGAACGTGTCCAGCTTATATTGGCTGGC
>MFTF01000005.1 GCA_001786745.1 Candidatus Nomurabacteria bacterium RIFCSPHIGHO2_01_FULL_36_23
TTTCATTGGTATTTTTGTAGCAGTGGTAATCGGGATTTTTGTTTCAGGAATTTTCAGTATTCCCTTTTTAGACAAAATACTTCTAATTATCACTGGCGGAATAACCATCGCTTGGATTATTCTTTATTTATTTACTCTGGAAATTGAAGATGTGACGGTAGTGGTCCCGTGGTTTTTAACTATCCCAATTTTCGGTTATGTTCTTGGCTATATATTTTTAGGCGAAACGCTTTCTAATCAACAAATGGTCGGGTCTCTAGTCGTTTTATTCGGTGTGCTTTTAATATCAACAGATTTTTCCGGACAAAAAAGAAAATATAAGTGGCTGCCGGTTCTATATATGCTGGTGGCTTGCTTTTTGCTCGCAATCGCCGGAGTAATTTTTAAATATGTAACCATCAGTGGCAACTTTTGGATTTCGTCGTTTTGGGAATATGCCGGACTGGGCGCTTTTGGTGTTCTTATTTATCTTTTCATTCCAAAATATCGAGAGGAATTTATGTTGATGAATAGACAGGGCGGAAGAAAGATTTTTACCCTGAATACAATAAGCGAAGTTTTGACCATTACTGGAAATCTTTTAACCAATTACGCTATTCTTCTTGCTCCAGTAACAATGGTGTATCTAGTGGGAAGTTTTCAGCCAGCCATCGTGCTTTTTCTTACTCTTTTTGCCACAAAATTTTTTCCTAAGATTATAAAGGAAGATTTGAGAGAACATATTTTGTTACCTAAAATAATTGCAATTGCGATTATGATCCTTGGCGGTGTAATATTGTTTATCTAATAAATATATGAATAAAATAATTAACTACTGGCATTCAATTTTAGATATGCCAAAGAAAGATTTTGAATGGCATAAAGCTGATGTTTTAGAAGAATTGCAAGAATTTAATGAAGCAAGAGGATTGATAAATAAATGGAGCGAATTGTCGGATGTTGTCTATACTTACACAAGAGCTTGTTGGTCCGGTCATAAAACCATGGAATATCCCCTTAGTAAAATTAGTTTTTTTATGGGACTTTTGTATATGTTCCCCAAATACACCCTTCGATGGAGATTTTATAGAGTTTTGGGAAAAAAGATTGATAAGAATGTAAAAATAGCAGAAGTGCGTAATCCTAAGAAAATTGAAAAATTAGAAAAAATCGCCCGTAAATATAATTTAAATCCGCAACAATTCACAGATGAAGCAAAAAAGTTAATAAAAAGATGGATTTTTCTTGATTAAAAATTTAAACAACTAAGCAAGAACTAAGCAAGAACGATTCTTGCTTAAACTAGATGATTAACCTTTGTCACCCCAATTCTACCTTACACTGTCACCCCATATGATTAACTGTACAACTTCTTGTTTTTATAGTGTTAATATAGCATAATTCTAGAAAGTTATGGAGAAACAAATTATAAAAACTGAGCCTGTATTAGTTAAACGTTTTAAAGAACTTAGAAGTCAACCAAAAGAGAGTTCTTTAAAATTAGAATTTTCTAGTACCTTTGAAGATGAGGGGCACAGAGAGCATCTTTTTCAAGAAGCAAAAAAATCATTTGAGTTTGTTTTTGATAAAGAAAATTTTATTCATTATCTTCAATTAGAACCGAATAAAGAAAGTTTTAATTATCTAAAACAAATTAGACGCTACGGGTCCATTTTAAAAGCACAGTTTAGGTTCCTAGACCTTAGTCACCAATGTGGAGAACAACTAGCTGAATTTCTTTCTTTGCTTGGTAAATTTAATGATGGTTACTGGATTTCTCCTTCTCAAGAAATCAGGGTAGAAATATTAGCAAAACTCAATAATATTGATATGTCTGTAAATTTTATAGATACTTTGGGATTTAAAGAGTATGCAAGATCTAGACTAAATTACGTAGAAACACTTTTACAAAACACAGAACTCACCATGGTTGATTTTCATAGCTTAAGAAAAGGTGTGCGACTCTTTTCTAACTTTTTACAAGTAGAAGCGTCTGAAAATACTACAGATGGAATGCACTGGTTATTTTATTCAATTTTTAAATTACAAATGGAATTAGGTAAAATTCATGATGATTTTGTAAGTAAGGGACTTAAGGGAGAAATTGATTATAGTAAATCGGTCGTAAAAGTGCCTCCACGCATAAAAGACGAATTTTTTAAGATAAAACCATTCATAGAAAAAGTTTATGGTTTAGAAGAACAAAAACTTCATTCTTTATGATTCCAGAATTTCCACAATTTAAAAAATTAGAACTGAAAGATAAAAATGATGTCGGAAAAAGTTAGGTCTTGCCTAATAATTTTTATTTATAAGCTTCTTTTCTATGTTTTATCGAAAGAATAAAAATTGAATTATTAACAACGTCAAACATTACTCTATATTCTCCAATCCTAAACCTAAAGTCTGCATCTTTATAATTTGTTAACTGTTCGGCGAAACGAAGAGGATTTTTTGTTTCAGCATAGAAACGCATTTTCCTCGCAATTCTTTTTTGTAATTCTTTCGGCAAAGAAGCTAAATCTGAAATAGCTATTTTCGTGTAATTTATTATCATAAAAACTAAAGACCCAGTTTTTTAAAAACCAGTTGTTGAGAAACATATTGCTTACTCCTTATTTCCTTTCTTGCCTTTTCAATGCTTTTTAGATATTCAAAAGAACCAAAAAACTTCTCAAAAGATTGCTCTATCTTTTTAAGATAGTTATATTCTGTAGTAGGAATGATTATTGTACTTTTTTCTTGGCTATTCATATGTCTATTGTATCACAATTTAATTAAAAAACAAGATTTTCGTAATGGTTCACTAGCTTAGACGGATTGAGGTAGTAGGATAGATATATGTCATATACAACAAATCCAAATGAAACTAAGCGGAAACGGTTCTTGCTTAAACTCTTGCTTAAACTCGTCGCGCTCACATAGGCGACAGGATTATTTTTTTCTCAAAATGTTATAATAGTTAATTATGCAATGGTTTTTTATCACTTTAGGTGCTCCGTTTTTGTGGGCGTTTTGTGATATAATAGCATCATGAATAAAAAATCCAAGATTCTGATAATAATTTTTGTACTTGTCATGCTCATTTCTATTTTTTTCACTTATAAAAGATCTTTCGTAGATCGAGATTTTATTATCGTTGAAGAGGAATCTGGAGAAGATCCTCAAGTGACAATTGAATAATTTATGTCAAACTGGTTTATTATAGCCTTAATAGCGCCACTTCTCTGGAGCATCGTCAGTCATATAGATAAGTACATGCTGTCCAAATATCTGAAGGACAGAGGCGTAGGAGCTTTGCTTATTTTTTCGGCGCTTTCCTCAATAATTATTTTACCCCTTATTGCATACTTTCATCATTCTGAAATTTTTAGTATTTCTGGTATTGATTTAATAATTTTGCTTTTTGCGGGTTTCTTAAGTGCTGGCGCTTTTTACTTCTACCTCATGGGTATGGAAATGGAAGAAGCATCGATCATTATTCCCCTGTTTCAGTTAATTCCAATTTTCGGATATTTTTTGGGGTATTTTATACTTAGTGAGTCGTTAAATGCTTTTCAAATCCTATCGGCACTTATTATCATGTTGGGTATTGCTATGATATCGATTGAAATCGATGAAGAAAATAAACTCACCTTGAAAACTCGAGTATTGGTTTTAATAGCGGTTTCTTCCTTTTTATTTGCTTTACACGATACTTTATTTAAGAAAGTTGCAATTATTGAAAGTTTCTGGGTTTCTGTATTTTGGCAATATTTAAGCTTAACCATTTTTGGATTATTAATTCTGCTGTTCGTGAAAAAATTCCGAAAAGAATTTCTGGAAATGTTTTTTCATGACATGGGGAAAAAGGTTCTCTTTGTAAATTTTAGTAGCGAAATTTTATATATTTTGGGGAATCTGGCAAATAGTTTTGCGACGTTACTAGCTCCACTTGCAATCGTTTTAGTTGTAAGCAGCTATCAGCCGCTTTTCGTCTTTATTGGAGGAATTCTTTTGACAAAATTTTTACCGCATATTTCTACAGAAAAAATTTCGCGCAAGCATTTTTACCACAAACTTATTTCAATACTGATTATTATAATCGGTAGTTATTTCTTGTATACAACTTCCCATTAATAGAATTTAATTGTAATATATACAGATGGAGTTACTATGCCCTTGGGAAGAAGCTCAATATTTCATTTACTCAAGCAATATACCTACTCTATTTTTCTATTCACACATCCCGGCAGTGATTGTGGCTATTCTTGCAGGATTTCTCGTATTCTATAAAACTAAAAAATCCTTACTCGGAACAATTTTGCTATGGATTAGCCTTCTGTTTTCTGCATGGTGCATCTATGATTTGGTACTTTGGGCAGTAAATAAGCCTGATACTGTTATGTTCTACTGGTCATTACAAATTCTGTTTGAACCTTTAGTATATCTATTAAGTTTTTATTTAGTTTATTTGTTCATCAAAGAGAGGGACTTGTCATTTAAGGGTAAAGCTATAATTTTCTCAATATACGCTCCTGTGGTTTTGTTCTTATCAACAAATTATAATCTTGTTGGGGTAAATCTGGGTGACTGTACAGCCATAGAAGGTTTTATCGCCCAATATTTTACATACATTGTTGAAGCGGTATTCATACTAGCAATAATGGTATTAGTCGGCTTAGAATATAGAAAAAACTCTGACTCTGGCAGGAAGAAGCAAATCGTTATTTTTGGATTAGGGGTAATTTTATTCTTAATTGCATTTTCTTCGGGAAATATCATAGGTAGTTTCACTGACAACTGGACCCTGGCGCAAGCGGGATTGATAGGCATGCCCATATTTATCGGATTTTTGGTTTATTTAATTGTCCAATACCATACTTTCAATATAAAACTTATCGCTACACAAGCATTAGTTTGGGTACTTGCGATTTTGATTGGTTCTCAGTTTTTCTTTATAAAAATCCCAATTAATTTTGTTCTCAACGGATTTACATTTATTGCTTCAATAATTTTTGGTTATTTTCTCATTAGATCAGTTAAAGTAGAAATAGCACAGAAAGAAGAACTCGCAAAATTAAACATTGACCTCGAAGACCTCATCAAGCAACGTGAAAACCTCGTGCATCTTGTTACTCACAAGGTGAAAGGTTCTTTCACCCGTTCAAAATATATTTTTGCGGGAATTTTGGATGGAACTTTTGGCGAAATAAGTCCGGAAATCAAGAAATGTGCCGAGCAGGGGCTGGAATCAGATAATATGGGCATTGAGACAGTTGATTTAGTGTTGAATGTCGCTAATATGCAGAAAGGGACATTTAAGTATGAAATGAAGACCGTTGACCTGAAAGATATAGTTCTTAAATCCGTGGCGGAAAAGAAAGATGGGATGGAAACAAAAGGATTAAAAATTGAAAGTGAGATTAAGCCTGCCCGCAATGCTTCAGACATAGCTGATGCCCGCCCGCAGGATTCGCTTCAGCGTGTCGGGCAGGCAGGCGGGGACGACACTTACACTGTTTTGGGCGATTCTTTTTGGCTGAAAGAAGTAGTAAGTAATTTAATTGAAAATTCCATTAAATATACAGAAAAAGGAAAAATAACGGTGGGGCTGGAAAAAAGGAATGACAAAATTTTGCTGTCCGTTAAAGATACCGGTGTAGGCATCAGCGACGAAGATAAAAAGAATTTATTTACCGAAGGCGGACGAGGCAAGGATTCCGTCAAGGTAAACGTGGATAGCACCGGTTACGGTCTTTACTCGGTAAAGCTAATCATAGAAGCGCATAAGGGCAAGGTCTGGGCAGAATCCGAAGGCGCCGGCAAAGGTTCCACCTTTTTCGTAGAATTGCCTTCGGCATCTTAAATAATGAAACTCTTTCTCTATTGTAGGAGAAACCGCTATGTGTGTGCACATTACCTGTGGCCCCGTATTCTAACCAATAGCTTCACACCACCTGCATTGGAGTTAAGTAATTAATCCCGGCATGAACTCTTTTGTAATTGTAGTATTGCAGATATTTTTTAAGTTTACAATTAATTTTAAAAACATTGTTTGGTAATTTGTCTAAACATTCTTCTTGTATGGTTCTGTTCACTCTTTCAATATGCGCATTGTTATTCGGTTTTCCGATTCTGGTATATCGATAATCTTTTTGTATTCTAGAAGTGAACCACTTACTAAATTCCGGTCCATGATTACTTTGAAACATATCAAATTTGAATGAAGCATTTTTCTGCGCTTCATTTACGAAACGTATGGTATGTTTGCCACTCATTTTTTCATACGCTTTAATTCTTGGTGTACAGCTTCAGCGCACCGGTTATGTTCCAGTCTTTTCTTCACAATCTTTTCAATCACTTCTTCTTTTAATTGTTTCGGATGCGATTTGGGTTTGGAAGATTTTGTGGGTATTGGACCATCTCCAAACTCGCTTTTCTGACCCATTCTGTTACCGTTGCATGATGGAACCCTAGATATCGACCAACTTTTCTAGCACTCCAACTCTTGTGACAGAGTCGTGTTGCTTCTCTTCTAATCCTTGGCATATTTTTGTTTGTTGTGTATGACATGTCTCAATGATATTCCATTGAGTGGCGCCAAGCCATTGAACCATTACGGAGGGGTTGACTTTTTTCTATGAGGTGCTATAATCATGAGTGAATAAAAGTGGGGCTTTGCTCCGCCAAAAAATTCTTTGATAAGGAGTAAAGTATGCAAAGCTTTAGCCTTACGGTCCTGTTGCTCGTTTTTGCCTTCGGACTCACAGCCAAGGCGCAGACGCTTGCCACGACAAAACCCACAGTAGTAAAGTACCTCATCCTGGGGGCTGACCCCCAGGCAAAAGATCGCCAACCCACATCTGATGAAGAAGTGGTGATAATAGATCAAGATATTTGCGATCCTGGCTGGGGCACTGGCTCTGACAAAAAAGTTAATGGTTGCTATCCCAAAAACTCGGCAGTGATCCGCAATAAAGCCACCGGCTTTGTGACCGCAATGTATGTCTGCGGAAACGAGCCGTCGGAGAAACACACGATAGCCGGAAAGGTAGTGCCCGCCACTGAGTTAGTCCTAATTCCAGGTCCTGTGGGTCCTGCAGGAAAAGATGGGAAAGACGGTCAAAGTATCAAGGGCGATCCTGGATCTCCAGGGAAAGACGGCATCGCACCAAACCTCACATTCGCTGAAATGTATGCTGCGGTACATACTAGCGACAACAAGGTGGACAAGCCCAGTTCCGTGTGGAAGTGGATCGTAGGAGGCGGAGCCATCGTGGGAATCGCGATTGTCTGCGCTAAATGGTGTAGTGGAAGCAAAGGTGATAATGTCAGCAACATTTTCATCAGCACCGGAACGGCTCCAACTGCACCCCTAGGCCCCGGGACAATAACCGGGGGAAATTCAGCACCATAGGGAGTGCTGTTCAATTCGGGAGTGAATAGGGCCCAACAGCTCGCCTCCCGTACTTTTCAAAGCTATGAATAAATTTAGTCATGGTTTCGAAAAGTAAAATATAATTTTTACTTTTAATTAAAAATATGAATAAAAAAATAAAATTTTCTGTCGGATTAATATTAAGTGGCATTACACTCTTTGGAGGTTTTTGGTTTGCAACCCCTGTTCTCGCTTCGGCTTGTGATAGTCGTGTTGTTACCGCAAGTATTTATACTAATGGCACTGCGACTGAAGCTAGATTTACATATGCGACAGATTTAAATACTGTATCTTCCGGAGAAGGCACACCAACTCCCTGGCAAACTTTTTATTCCGATGGAGATAATACCGAAACTATTTATGATCTTTCTGGAAACACAAGATACTTTTATCGTTCAGAAGTTACAAATGATTTTGGAACAGCCTATGGACAAATTGAAAATTTTACCACACCCGCTTGCAGTCAACCTGTTCAAAGTGTAACTGGCACGGGATTCATTTGGGCTAGTCTGAATCCGTGTCCAATTCCCGCAGGCGGAAATACCTGCACGACACATCTTACATGGGATACAAATGCTGTTTTAGAGGCGCATGTATTTGTAAATGGAGAGTTGTTTTCGAATCAAACTTCATGCTCGGGATGTTCCGCTCCGTGGATTCAATCTGGAAATTCATACAATTTTACTCTCTATGATTATTCGTCAGGTTCGCGCGGTAAACTTCTCGCTCAAACGCAAGTGACCGCCCAGGAAACAGCAACGCTACCAGCAACTTGTCAGGACCCAAACGCTAGCAACTATTTTGGAACATTGCCTTGTACCTATTCTCCACAAACCTGCCAAGATCCGAGTGCCACAAACTATGGGGAAATAATTCCGTGCAGATATCCTGCTCCTGTGCAAACTTGTCAGGACCCGAGCGCGATAAATTATGGAAGTGTAATCCCCTGTAGGTACGCCCCACAGACTTGTCAGGACCCGAGCGCGATAAATTATGGAAGTGTTATTCCATGCAGGTATTCTGTTCCGGTGCAGAGATGTCAAGACCCGAGCGCTAGTAACTATCGTGGAACATTGCCTTGTACCTATCCCGTGCAAACTTGCCAAGACCCGAGCGCGATAAACTATGGTGGAACATTGCCCTGCGCTTATCCTCCACAAACCTGTCAGGATACTAGCGCGATAAATTACGGGGGAATTATTCCTTGTAGATATCCTGCTCCTGTTCAAACTTGCCAAGACCCGAGCGCAACGAATTATGGGGGAACGCTTCCTTGCAGATATCCTGTGCAAATCTGTCAAGACCCGAGCGCGATAAACTATCATGGAACATTGCCATGTAGATATTCAAATATGGGACCAAACGTAACTATTGATGCCGATGATACAAATCTTGATTCTGGAGATAGTACCAGGATTCGTTGGAATTCAGATAATGCAGATTCTTGTACCGCTAGTGGGGGCGCTAATGGATGGGCTAGAACACGAAACACTTCCGGAACTTTTGACACAGGAGATTTAACTTCAAATAAAACTTATCGTATTACTTGTTTTAATGACCAAAGTGGTGAATCTGATACTGACTCTGTCACAGTTTATGTGGATGATAATAATGATGACAATATAAACGAACCGGATGTAACAACCAGAAATGCAACTAATATTAAAACTGGAGGCGCTATTTTGAATGGGCGAGTAGATGGAAACGGTTCTTCCGCCCGCGCTTGGTTTGAATATGGAACAAATTATTATCTTGGATCTTCAACTTCCCGAAATTCTTATGGTTCCGGTTCAACTAATTACAGCAGAAGTATTTCAGGACTTTATGCAAATACCATTTATTATTTCCGCGCGGTGGCAGAAAATTCAGAAAATACGGTTTATGGAAATATTCTTTCCTTTAATACTGGAACTGGATTCGTAAATGTAGTCAATAACCAACCCACAGTAAATATTTACGCCGACAGTATCAATATCCCCTTCAACGGAACTACTTTTCTACGCTGGAATACCACTAACGCAATTTCCTGTTTTGGAAACGGCGGGTCTGTCGGCTGGGCAGGAATAAAAAGCATCGGTCCGGGGTCTTTCTATACCGGATCATTAACAACAAGTAGAACTTACACAATCACTTGTAATAACAATATCGGGTCCGCCACTGATTCAGTTACAATAACTGTTCGCCCGCAAACAACAACCATCAAACCTGCTTTAACCTCACTTGTTCTCATTACCTCTTCAGTGGACCGCAATCAGCCAATTGTGCCTACGATTGATAATACTCGACCGCATCCGGGAGATGAAATTAATTACACCGTAAGCTATCAAAACATCGGCACTGGGGCAATCACTAATCTTTCTTTGCGAATAGATCTTCCCTACGAGGTGGATTATATGTTTTCAAATCCAAGTAATCTGAATAGGTCAGGCAATATTTTGATATTTAAATTAGGAACACTTAGGGCAAACGACCAAGGCGCAGTAACAGTCAGAGCGCGGGTGCGAGAAAATATCCCCGCTGGAACAAATTTGAATTTCCCTGCGACTCTCTCCTATGTTGATCCTTCCGGCCAATCTCAATCAGTGAACGCTAATGTCTTCGCGCAAGTTTGGAGTGAACCAACAAATGTAAGTGAAAATGTATCCCTCGGAGCCAGTGTCTTTGGAGCTGGTTTTCTGCCGGTAAATCTCTTTGGGTGGCTTCTTCTGCTTGTCCTTATGCTCATTCTAGTTCTTTTGGCGAAATATCTTTTCAGCTCCAGCCAATCTTTCCCTTTCAGCAAGAAAACTACAACTACCACCATACAGCAATAAAACATAGAAAAATATAAAATAAATAATTCATGCTATATTTAACCTATGTCATTTTTCAATAAAATTAAATTATATATTATTGCGCATAAAGTAATCAGTGCTGTTGTCCTTTTTGTGGTTCTTTATGGAGGATATTGGGGATATAAAAAATTCACCAGTACAGTAGGAGAGACTCGTTATGTAACAACAAAAGTAGAAAGGGGTATAATTGTTGCATCTGTTTCCGGCACTGGTCAGGTCTCCGATATAAATCAAATAGACATTAAATCCAAGGCTTCCGGAGATGTGGTATATATTGGAGCAACTAACGGACAAAAAGTTTATGCTGGCACACTACTTGTACAACTTAATGTTAAAGATGCACAGAAATCTGTCCGTGACGCACAAATAAGTTTAGAAGGTTCCAAATTGTCACTAGAAAAATTAAAAATCCAAAATTCATATGAAAATATGAATGCTGATTTAGTAAAAGTATATGATGATGGTTTCAGCGCCATTTCAGATGCATTTTTAGATTTACCAACAATTATGACTGGGCTTGAAAATTTGTTAGCTGAATCTTCTTTGTCAGATAATGCAGCAAGATTAAGTGGTAATACGGCCCTAGATTACAGGAATCAATCTGAGACATTATATTACACAGCCAATACAGCATTTAATAAAAATAGGAAAAATTATAGAACACTGAATGATAATTCTCCTAAACAAGATATTGAAAATATTATTAAAGAAACTTACGAGACGACTAAGCTTGTATCTGCTACTATCAAAAATACGGTGAATTTCGTTGATTTTATGGCGAAAGATTCTAATAATTCTTCTAATTTTACTTCTATTCATACAACTCTTTCTACATATACTGATACAATAAATGGGCACTTCTCTAGTCTTCTTACATCTCAAACAAATATTAAAGACAACAAAGATTCTCTAGAAAATAATTCGCTGGACATAAAAAGCTCAGAACTATCAGTCATTCAAAAAGAAAATGCTTTACAAGACGCAAAAGATAAATTGTCGGATTATTTTATCCGCGCGCCTTATGCCGGCACGGTAGCAAATTTGGACATAAAAAAATCAGACTCAGTAAATGCTGGTACAATAATTGCTACTTTAATTACCGATAAACAATTGGCGCTGATTTCGCTCAATGAAGTTGACGTTATAAAAATAAAAATTGAACAGAAAGCTACTTTTACTTTTGATGCTATTCCCGACCTCACTATTTCTGGAACTGTTACAGAAATCGACCCTATCGGAGTAGTTTCTCAGGGAGTGGTAACTTATGATGTAAAAATAGGTTTTGACATGCAAGATGAAAGAGTAAAACCGTCAATGAGCGTGTCTGCTGTAATTATCACAGATATGAAGCAGAATGTGCTTATTGTACAAAATAGCGCTATAAAATCTAAAGATGATGCCAATTATGTGGAAATGTTTGACCAGTCGCTTCCTTCTCCGACAGCTGGGTTAATTGGTTCTATCTCTAAAATTATTCCCGATAGAATTCCGGTTGAAGTTGGACTATCAAATGATTCGCGAACAGAAATTATTTCTGGAATTCAAGAGGGTGATGAAATTATCATCAGAACAATACTGCCGACCACTGCGACGACAATAGCGACGCCCAGTCTCTTTGGTTCTCCCGCAAACAGGGGAAGTGGAAATGCTGTAAGGATCCCAGCTGGAAGATAATCCCAATAGTAGAGCAAAGCTCACTATGGGATAAATATTTATGATAGAAGTAAAAAATATTACAAAAACGTATAAAGCTGGAGATATTAAATTCAATGCCTTAAATAATGTTTCTTTTAGTGTTAATGATGGGGAATTCGTGGCTATCATGGGACCCTCAGGAAGCGGTAAATCAACATTAATGCATATTTTAGGCGCGCTTGATAGTCCGACAAGTGGAACATATTTTCTGGATAACAAAAATGTCTCTACATTATCCGATGACGAGCTGGCAGACATTCGCCGAGACAAAATTGGTTTTGTGTTTCAATCGTTTAACTTATTGCCAAGAACAACGGTATTGCGAAATGTAATGTTGCCGTTAGTTTACGCCGGAATACATAGCGCGGAAAGAGAAAACAGGGCAAAAAATGCTCTTAGGTCCGCCGGAATGGATGAAGAACATTTCCACCATCTTTCTAATCAAATTTCTGGCGGTCAAATACAGCGCGTAGCTATAGCCAGAGCATTAGTAAATAATCCATCTCTTATTTTAGCCGATGAACCAACCGGCAATCTTGATTCAAAGACGGGTGAAATTGTTATCGGCACTTTTCAGAAATTAAATGAAGAACTCGGCCGTACAATTATTCTTATTACCCACGAACAAGAAATTGCGGAGCACGCCGACAGAATTCTATTTATCAAAGACGGTATACTGATAGAAGACAGAACGACTCATCAAAAGAGAATGGCAAAAGTATGAAAACAAGAGACATATTAAATGAAACATATAAAGCTTTATCGGCAAACAAGGTAAGATCGGGTCTTACAATGCTTGGTATTGTGATAGGTATCGCTTCTGTCATTGCAATGGTTTCTATTGGTAATGGCGCTAAGGCTTCCATTCAATCAAGTATTGAGGGCTTGGGTTCAAATCTTTTGACAATCCTGCCAGGCATAGTCCAGCCCGGGCGGGGAATAGTTTCTTCTGGACGCGGCGCAGCGCAAACTTTAAAAAATGAAGATGTTGATATTATAAAAAGTATAGATGGAGTCGAGTATGTTTCACCAGAAGTTTCTAGCAGATTTCAAATAGTAGCAATTGGCAATAATACCAATACCACTGTCACGGGGGTCACTCCGGATTACATGAATGTGCACAATATTGCGCTGGCAAATGGAAATTTTATTTCTGATGCAAATCAGCGAAGCATTGGCAGGCAAGCGGTTTTGGGAGCAACAGTAGCAAACGACCTATTTACTAATCAAGACCCGCTTGGTAAAACCATTCGTATCAATAAAGTTAATTTTAATGTCATCGGAATATTGGTCGCAAAAGGAGGAGTTGGATTTTCCGGTCCTGATGATATGATTTTCGTCCCTCTTTCCACAATGCAAAAAATTCTTTCGGGAATGGACTATCTTTCAATGATGGCTGTTTCAGTGGCAGATAAAAATAAAATGGCAGAAGTTAAGGACCTGGCAACCAACGCGCTTTTGGACAAACATCGTGTGATTGAGGCAGATTTTTCAATAATTTCACAAGAAGATATTTTGGGCACACTAACCACGGTGATAGACACCTTTACCCTTTTCTTGGCAGCCATTGCTTCAATTTCGCTTTTAGTCGGTGGTATAGGTATTATGAATATGATGCTAACAACGGTGACCGAACGTACTAAAGAAATCGGTTTGCGAAAAGCAATTGGAGCGAAAAGAAAAGATATAAATCTGCAATTTCTATCGGAAGCTGTCATGCTTACCTTTATTGGCGGTTTTTTGGGAATTATTTTAGGGTGGCTGATATGCTTCATAGTCACATCCACAGGAATTGTGAAAACACAAGTTTCATTTTTTTCTGTTCTTTTGGCTTTTGGTGTATCGGCTGGTATTGGAATTATTTTTGGTTATTATCCAGCTCGCCGAGCGGCAATACTAAGCCCGATTGATGCATTAAGGTATGAATAAATGCTTGACAAATAAGTACTAAATGTGCTATACTTGACAAACAAAGTAGGTGCGAAAAGAGTCGATTTCTTAAACATAACTTATTTGTATTTAACAACTTAATTAAAAAATCAATGACTGGTACAATAAAAACACTAAAGTCTGATAAAGGTTTTGGTTTCATTACCGGAGAAGGACTTGCGAAGGATTTATTCTTTCACAGCAATTCTCTTGTGGGCGTAACTTTTGACAAGCTCAAGGAAGGTGATGCTGTTTCTTTTGAAACAGAGGAATCGCCAAAAGGATTGAATGCTACGAACGTACAACGCGCGTAATATTCTCCCAAATTAAAAAACGGAAGCCTTGCTTCCGTTTTTTAATTTTCTTATTTAGCCCACTTTTTTAATACTTCATAACTATCCTCCCCACAAATCCATTTATTGGTCTTGGTATTATAAAAAAATGGCACCCCGCCACAGAAATCTTTGTCTAACTCTAATAAGCGTTTCTCATTTTCTTTATTATGCCAAACTTCCAAACTCTTTACCCTTATTCCCTCTTCTTTTTCTAATTTTTCCACAAGCTTATGCATCCGCACGCAGTGCGGACATTCAGTTCCATAGAATTCTAGTAAATGTGACATAGGGTTAAAAAATAGGTTTTGCTTTTGAAGGGGTTTCGAGGCTGGCGAGCCAAGAACTTCAGGATTTTTTAAGCTTCAAAAAATCCGTACCGAAAAAAGCAATAATCTATTTTGATATTAATCTAGACAAGCGAGACTTTTTGCGAGCGGCATTATTTTTTTTAATCACATCTTTTTGGACGGCTTTATCTATCGCCTGAAAAGCTTTACTTAATATTTTTTTCGCTTCGGCTTTATCTGTTTTCGCCAGCTTTTCAACTTTTTTGATTATTTCTTTCATCGCACGCATTCGATGGTCGTTAAAAGCTTTTTTGCGCAAAGACCCGCGAATCGCTTTTTTGGCTGATTGTGTTATTGGCATATATGCAATTTAACAGAAAAAGCAAAAAAACGCAAACCCCGCCGTTCGCGAACGGCGAGGTAAATATGATATGATTGTATTATGATCGGTAGCATAAAAGGAAAAATAATTCTAAAAACAGAAAAGTTTTTAATAGTTGGGACGGATGGAGTGGGTTATAAGATAAATGTGGCTTCAGATACATTATCTAGGGCAAAAAAAATTGGTGAAGAAATATTACTTTGGATTCATACGCATGTGCGAGAAGATACGCTGGATTTATACGGATTTTTAGATAGGCAAGAATTGGAATTTTTTGAAATGCTGATAAATGTTTCTGGCATTGGACCAAGGGGGGCGCTTGCTATTTTGGGAATTGCTTCAATCCAGACATTAAAAAAAGCTATTAGTACAAGCGACACGGTATATCTAACAAAAATATCCGGCATCGGTAGAAAAACTGCAGAAAAAATAGTGATCGAACTGCGAGATAAAATAGGAGAAGAAAAAGGAGGAAGCTCGTTACAAGAAGAATTAGATACCCTAGAAGCTTTGAAATCTCTCGGTTACTCTCAAGGAGAAGCCCGTGAAGCATTGAAAAAAGTTACCCCCGATATCGACACAAACGCAAAAATCCGCGAAGCCTTAAAAATTTTAGGTGGGAAATAAAAAAATACTTGTTCCATAACGGCCTTGCCTAATTTTTGAGAAAAATAAATGACCACCATAATTAACAATTTAAAATTTTAGTACTGGGATGCCAGAATTACCAGAAGTTGAAACAACTGTACGGGGTTTAAAAAGGACGATAAGAGGTCTTGTAATAAAAGATGTTTGGACTGATTTAGCTACAAAAGATAAGCGGCAACGTTATACAATTGCCAACCCTAAATATTTCAGAATTTTTGAAAAAGAAGTAAAAAATAAAAAAATTCTGTCTATAGAAAGAAGGGCAAAAAATATTTTGATAAATATCTCTGGGGGTAAAACTATTCTGGTACACATGAAGATGACCGGGCATTTGCTTTGTGGAGAATATAAAAAAGACCTCATCAACCGTTTTATTCATTTTACAATTACATTTGGGAATGGCGAAAAATTATATTTTTCTGATATGCGCAAGTTTGGGAAAATTACATTACTTGATACAAAAGTTGCGCATGATAGTAAGCATTTAAACAATATCGGCCCTGAACCCTTAGAAAAAAACTTCACTTTAGAAAAATTAAAAGAGAGATTAAATAAAAAACCAAATGGCAAGATTAAGACAATATTGATGGATCAAAGCATAATTGCCGGCATTGGCAACATTTATTCCGATGAAATACTTTGGCGCGCCGGTATACACCCGGAGAGAAAAATTTCAAAACTGAAAGAGTTTGAATTGAAATTGATATTCAGAGCTATAAAAGAAATTTTAACTAAGGGCATAGATTTTGGCGGGGACTCAATGTCGGATTATCGCAATATTCACGGCTTGCCCGGTAAATTTCAATTACATCATAAAGCTTACCGATGTACTGGAAAAAAATGCAAAAAGAGA
The DNA here is from genome assembly GCA_001786745.1 of Candidatus Nomurabacteria bacterium RIFCSPHIGHO2_01_FULL_36_23. Taxonomy (GTDB): domain Bacteria; phylum Patescibacteriota; class Minisyncoccia; order Phycocordibacterales; family UBA9973; genus UBA9973. The sequence continues at coordinate 16,363 of MFTF01000005.1, forward strand.
GGTTGTTCAGACTCTGAGAGTCTTCAGACTCGAATGAGATGTAGAGGCACTATCCAAAGAAAAGTAATAAACGGTCGCAGCGCGCACTTTTGCTCTGTGCACCAGAAATAAGCTGAATTTAGAATTTATTAACATATCATGTATGATAGTCTAAGAAATTTAAATTTTTAGTATTCGAAATAAAGCAATACCTAGCGCTACGGAAACATTCAGTGATTCTTTTTTGCCTCGCATCGGAATCTCGGCGATTATATCGCACTTTTTTAGAATATTTTTTGGTATGCCGGTCACTTCAGCGCCAACTATAAAAGCATTCCTGTTTTTCAGCTTCACTTTTTTATAATCAATAGAATTTTTATCTTGTTCAATGGCAATAAATAAATATTTTTTTGTTTTAAGTTTTACTAGAAGTGGAAAAATGTTTTTTTTCTGCTTCCAAAGCACATATTCCTCTGCTCCTAAGGCTGACTTTATTAAATTTCCTCTTTTTCTGCCAAATCGATCAAGTGGGCAAGGCGTGTAACCAGTCAAATAAATTTTATTTAGACCCGCCGCATCGGCCGTGCGAAACATCGCGCCGACATTTTCTACGCTTCTAATGTTATGCAGTATCAAAATATTTTCTTGACTATTGCTCATTTTTAAGAGTTCGGAAAATTATTTACTGATTATAATAGCCTAATTCAAAAACACCATTATAAGCTTTGACCACAATATGATAAGCTAACGCAGAACTTATGATTGTGAAAATAAGTAAATATAGAAGCGAGCGATTAATTTGTTGAATTTTTGAAAGCATCTGTGCGCCCGGTTGGGATCGAACCAACGACCTTATCCTTAAAAGGGATCTGCTCTACCAACTGAGCTACGGGCGCATATATTTTTTATTTCACAAAATAAGCATTTACTACTTATAATCTTTAGACCTGCCAAAACAGCTACGGGCGTGTAACACTGATAATACCAGATTCTTAAAAAGCTTCAAGCAAAAATTGTTCAAAAGCCGATTCGGCGTCATGGCCTTCTTTGCGAGCTTCTGGCAAGAGATAGCTAAGACGAAAGGCAGAGTTTTTAAGTTCAACTTCAGAAAATTTACTAAAATTCTTTTTTAAAAGCATGTCTTTGATTTTCCAAAAAAGAACACCGATAAGCTCTTCCATTCCCACCCCTTTATCTATGGCAAGACGGAAATAAATCCAAAGATTTAATTTATCTTTCTTTGCAAATGCGTTAGCCACTAAAAAATTATCAAATTTTTCTTTTTTTTCTTTTGGTAATTCAAAAATATTGATTTCTGCGCATGCTTTTTTAAAAGCATTTAATATATCTTTATTTAATTTACCTTCTAGAAATACGAAATAATTGTCCGATTGACCCATAAATTCCAATTTTTTTAGGACAAAATCTCGTGTTTCTTCCCTCTCAAAAATATCTGAAAATATAACTGCGCATTTTGAAAAAAAAAGTCCGGCGCCGGAATACATGCTTTCTAACTGAACTTTATCAAAATTATTTCTATTTACAAAAAAAATTTCTAAGCCAGTCGGCATAGACTTTATAAATTTCTCATAACTGAAACGTTTATTTTGGGCATCATCTCCGGTAAAAAGATAAATCATTTTATTAAAATTTAACTATTTTTTTATATTCCATATAGGCGGGACCGTATTTCTCAACGAGAATTTTATCGTGCTTATTCATAAAGGCAAGCTTGAAGATGAAAAAGGAAACAACAGTAAAAATAATTACAAAAAAAGAATTAGTAATAATTCCAAATCCCAGGATTAAGAAGAAAAGGCCCCATTGAGTGGGAATGCGAGTATAACAATACGGCCCACGACAAAAATGTTCCATTTTTACTTCTGGCACTTTTTTTAAATCCCGTCCGGTTTTTTGCGCCCAAAAAATTAAAATACTGGCAAGTATTAAAAAAACAACACCCAGTGGTATCATAAATGAATTTGTAAAAAGTTTAAATCTAAAGACAATATCCAAAGAAACCCCAATTAAAAATAAAAGAAAATACATAGAATACGAATATGCTAATACATGGTGTACACTGCGCTTGTGTGGGTATTTTTCCTCTTTTTCCATTTTTTAATTATAGCATAAATATCCCATTTAACTTATCAAGAATAAAGTTCGTTATGACTCCCTATCGCAATGAATTCTATTATGAACGGAGAGACTTCATCATTGCAGACATAGGGGTGAAAGGTCCAAAACTTTTTCCCCGAGCGCGTAAAGCTCTAGTGTCACGGATTGCTTCTTTTAAAAGAACACTCGGTTCTAAAAGTGAAAAAGAAATAGCTCTTTGGCGAACAAGTTCTTTTAGAGAAGCTGTTACTAGAGCTGACAAGGAAAATCCCAAATTTTCCGCCACCTTACTTGCGTCCCTTTTTACTCTTGGGTCTATTTTAATATTAAGCATTGCTGTTTTCATATACCTAAAGTATATACTTTGTAATTTTTATGTCAAGGATTATATCACAAAACACGTCATTTTATTTCTCCCAAATTATCTCCCCAACCGGAGTGCACCTCAAGTGGGATGTCAGTTTTATACTGCAAATATGACTTTTGGAGTACATCTTGCATAGCGTTTTTTATTATTTTATCAGCTTTTTCTAGCGCGCTCTTTTCTATCTCATACACTAGTTCATCATGTATTTGAAGCACTAAATGCGCTTGATCCAATAGCTCCGCCTTTTTCAAATCTTCTGTCGCATATCTTATGGCAAGCTTTATAATATCTGCCGCTGTGCCTTGAATCGGCGCATTGGTAGCTGTGCGCAAGGCCATATTTTTTAAAAAAGGAATTCTGGAGTTTATGTTTGGAAAATTCCGGTGTCTGCCAAATAAAGTCTCCGTATAATAATTTTTCGTGGCAAATGTTTTTATTTCTTCTAAATAATCCCGTACGCCGGAGAATTGATTAAAATAATTATCATAAAATTTCTGCGCTTCTTCGCGCGTACCTCCGAGATTTTTCCGCAAAGCCGAAACTCCCATGCCATAAATGATGCCAAAATTTATCACTTTTGCCTTACGACGCATTTCTCTATCTACTTTCTCAATTGGCACACCAAAAACAAAAGACGCGACACCTGCATGAATATCTTTTTTTTCGCGGAATATTTGTGTCATCTTTTTGTCGCCTGAAAGCATGGCCGCCACGCGAAGTTCAATTTGACTATAATCAAAGGCGCAAAGTTTATAACCTTTTTGCGCGACAAATCCACTTCTAATTCTTTTACCTAATTCTGTCCTGATTGGCAAATTTTGCAAGTTTGGATCTTGAGAAGAAAATCTTCCAGTCGTCGTGCCGTTTTGTAAAAACTTTGCATGCAACCGACCGTCTTTTGTCACCATTTTAGGAATTACATCAATATAAGTGGAAAGCAATTTTTGTAATTCTCTATAAGCCAATATTTCTTTTATAATTTCATTATCTTCCTCAAGTTCTTCCAATATCGAGACTTTAGTAGAAAAAGATCCACTGGCATTTTTCTTTTTGCTTGATTTCAGTCCCATTTTTTCAAAAAGCACTTCACCCAGTTGTTTGGGTGAATTAATATTAAACTCCACCCCGGCCATTTTATATATTTTAAGAGTTAATTTGTCTAATTCCTTATGATATTCATCTGACAATTTTTCAAAATATTTTTTATTTATTAGAATCCCGTGGTCTTCCATTTCTTTCACGATGGGCATGATTGGGCACTCTATTTCTTCGTACACTTTGTCCAGATTATTTTCTTTCAGTTTTTTGAAAATGTAATCGCGGGCTGTTGGGAAAGAATCTGTATTCGCAAAAAGCAAAATATCTTCTAAATTCGGATTTGATATGTCGGAATTAATGAGCCAAAGAGCAATGCTGGCCTCTTGGAGTTTTGTTGGAGAAATTTGCAAAAGTAAAGTTTTATCGGGTCCTCGGTTCTCTGGGTCCCTTACCCCAGCCAGACCAGCTCTAAAACTTTCTTTTCCAGATTTTTCTCCTTGCCCATTCCCAAAGAAACTTTTTAACCGCCCAAATAAACTTCGAAATTCAAATAAAGCGAAAACCTGTTCTATTTTTTTTAAGTCTGCATTTTCCCAAAAAGTTTTTTGGGGTAAGGTAAAATCTATCGGCGCGTCAGTTCTAATTTTGGCTAAAGTTTTTGAAAAAAGAGCTTCTTCTTCATTATTTTTAATTAATTCTATCGTTCTGGAACTAAGACCCGTTTTTTTAAAAGCTTCTTCGTTTTTTTTAATTTTTTCATAAATTTCTTCAATCGTTCCAAAATTTGTGATTAAATTAGAAGCGGTTTTCTCCCCAATACCCTTAATGCCTTTAATATTATCGGATGGATCACCCCGGAGTCCTTTGTAATCCGGCAAAAGTTTCGGCTTAAATCCAAATCGCCCTATAACTTTATCTTCGTCATATAAAATAGTGTCATTGATACCCTTTTTCAGTGTATAAACCTGCACTTTTTTGTCGTCTACTAATTGCATTGTGTCCATATCGCCTGACGCAATAATTATATTTATATTTTTACTTGCCCCGCTTTTGCGTGGGTCGTTTTTCATTTTTTCAACGATGGTTCCCAAGACATCATCCGCTTCAAACCCCGGACTATCGTACATGGGAATGTTAAAAGCTTCAAAGATCATGCGGGAATTTTTTAATTGCAAAATTAGGCTATCCTCTGTTTTAGCTCTGCCGGCTTTGTATCCATCATAGGCCTCGTGCCTAAAGGTTTTCTGGGGCAAGTCATAACAGGCCACAATGTAATCGGGTTTTAAATCATTAATTATTTTCATGAGCATGCTGGAAAGCCCATATAACGCGCCCGTGGGCTCGCCCTTAGAAGATAAAAATTCCGGCAAGGCGTGATACGCGCGATGGATTATGGCGTGAGCATCCAATAAAACTAGGGTTTTAGCATCTTTAGTCATTATGTAAATTATATCTTAAATGCTATTATTTATATATAATGGCGGATTTTGACGAAGAAAAACAAAATAAACAATTAGACGATTTGCATAAGCAAGAAGAAGAACAACTGGTGGCAACTTTGGCCGAATCAAAATACGGTCTTCCTTACATTGATTTGAATCGCATTGGAGTGGACAATGAAGCGCTTAGGTCCATATCACAAACCGATGCTCTGGAAATGAAAGTCGCGCCTTTCAAGCTTTTCGGGAAAAATATCTTTATCGCCGTGCGCGCGCCGAATGAAAATCTCTTTAAAAAACTAAAAGAAGACATGGAAAGGAAAAATTTGGTCCCCACTTTTTATATGACATCCAGCGCCAGTTTGAATAAAGTTTGGGACAGATACAAAGAACTTTCAATGGCGGAAAGTTCAAAAATCGGGGGTCTGGAAATTTCTGGGGAAATTTTGAGAGATACGGCAAAAAATATAAATCACATTCAAGATATTGAAAAACTGGTAATTGAAGCGTTGGAAGGAAATAAAATACATAAAATTTCCCGCTTGCTTGAAATAATTCTGGCTGGCGCGATCGCGATTAGAGCCTCGGATGTGCATATTGAACCGGAAAAAGAAAGGGGGCGACTGCGGCTTCGCCTGGATGGGGTGCTTCAAGATATAAATTTTTTCGGATCCGACGTGTATCGCCTGCTTAATTCACGCATTAAACTTCTTTCTGGAATGAAATTAACTTCAAAAATCGCGCAAGACGGGCGTTTTAATATTATGGAAAAAGATGAAGAGATAAGTGTTCGTGTTTCACTCATTCCGGGTTCTTATGGCGAATCAATTGTGATGCGCATACTAGATCCGAAATCTATTCAAATAGAATTTAAAAAACTGGGAATTGAACCTTATCTTTTTGGAATTGTGCAAGAAGAAATTATAAAACCCAACGGTCTGATTTTAGTCACTGGTCCGACTGGGTCCGGAAAAACCACGACTCTTTACGCTTTTTTACGAAAAATATATTCGCCGGAAATAAATATAATTACCATTGAAGATCCCGTTGAATATCACTTAATTGGCATAACTCAAACTCAAATAAATCTTGAAAGAGGTTATACTTTCCCGGAAGGATTGCGTTCAGCCTTGCGTCAAGATCCGGACGTAATAATGGTTGGAGAAATGCGCGACGGAGAGACTGCGGAAATCGCGGTGCAATCATCCTTAACCGGCCATGTGGTTCTCTCAACACTTCATACTAATAATGCCGCTGGGGTTATTCCCCGCCTAATTGATCTTGGGGTAAATCCAAAAATTTTAGTTTCCGCGCTATCTCTTTCCATCGCCCAACGTTTAGTTCGCAAACTTTGCGTTTTTTGCAAAAAAGAAAAAACTCCCATTGAAGAAGAAAGCAAAATTATAAAATCAATAATTGATGGGATGAAAGAAGAAGCTAAAGACCCTTCTAATCATAATATAAATCCTGATGCGCCTTTCAAACTTTTTGTACCAGTTGGTTGCGAAAAATGCAACAGTACTGGCTATAATGGCCGAATAGGTATTTTTGAAGCAATTAAAACAGACGAGGCAATAGAAAAAATAATTCCGGAGAATCCAAGCGAGCGCGAAATTAAAAAAGTGGCGAGCAAGCAGGGCATTCTTTCTATGCGTCAAGATGGTATTGTAAAAATTTTAAACGGAATTATCTCATTTGAAGAAGTGCAAAGCGTGGTGGATTTACTAGAGGAATAGTCCTTCACCGCGTTCAGGATGATTTTTGCAAAACAAAAAAGCACTAATCTCTAAACAATCCTTTTATTTAGGATGATGTTTCACTTCAAGCAGGATGTAAGCATCACCATCGATAGAAAAGTAAAAGCGAAAATTCTTATCAACTCTCGCTTGCCAAATATCTTGAGATTCATTAAATTTTTTAGCACGAAGAGACGGATGACGAACATCAGAAGATAAGTATTCTATCTGCTTTTTGAGTTTCTTTTTCGTTATATCAGACAAATTATATAAGGAGTTCTTGAAATTTTCATGATAGAGGATACGCATATTAGATCCCGAGTGATTTGAATAAATCGCGAGTAGTGGAAAAGGGACCCACGATATTCTTGCCAGCTTTTGCTTCGAAAGCAAGTTGGCTTAAACTCTTGGAAGAGGATTTATTTTTTTGAGTCATGGCTAAAAGACGTCCGAGTTCCCTTCGGGAAATAATAATTAGATCATCTTTTATTAAACTTTTTGGAATGGTAATTGTGGTCATGGTATTATTATACCACAAAAAGAATAAAAAAGCACTAATCTCTAAACAATCCTTTCGGAGCTGGGCCCCGAGAGTAACAAATTATTAGAGGATAGCCCCAGCGAAAACAAAAGTTTTGCCAGAACGTCCTATGCAAACTCGTATAACCGATGGCTGATTGCTTAGAGATTAATGCCTTTTTACCACGCCCTTGGCAGTGGCTTAAAAATCCAAATAACTATCTAAATATATTTTACTATATGGAAAAGAGCGCAAATGCTATAATGTTGATAGAGGTGTTGATACTGTGTTAATAAATACCTCACTCTTACAGTATAGCATATTAAAAAACTAATGTCAAGGAAAAAAAAGAAAGACCCACGCCAGGGCGGGGCAAGCAAAATTGAAGATACTTTTCTAGACCAAACTTTGCGTCCTACTCGTTGGGATGAGTATATTGGCCAAAAACACATAAAAGACAATGTTAAAATCCTTCTGCGAGCCGCAGAAGAACGCGGGCATATACCAGAACATATTCTATTCTATGGCCCACCTGGATTAGGCAAAACTACTCTGGCGCATCTAATAGCCAAAGAAACTGGCCGACAAATGAAAATCACTTCCGGGCCGGCCATTGTAAAAGTTGGCGATTTGGCTTCTATTCTAACGAATCTTTCCCCGGGTGATATTCTTTTTATAGATGAAATTCATAGATTAAATAAAATGGTTGAAGAAATACTTTATCCCGCCATGGAATCCGGCGTTTTGGATATCATCATCGGCAAAGGACCCTCCGCTCGGACTATCCAGCTAGACCTTCCACCTTTTACTTTGATAGCGGCAACTACTCGAGTGGCGCTTATTTCCTCTCCTCTTCGTTCCCGTTTTTCCGGCGGAGTTTTTAGGTTGGAATTTTATTCAGAAAATGAAATCGCGGAAATTATTCAAAGGTCAAGCAATCTTCTGGAAACTAAATTGGAAGAAGAAGCTCTAAAAGAAATTGCCAAAAGAAGCAGATTTACCCCGCGTACTGCCAACTACTTTTTGAAACGTTGTCGCGACTTTGCTCAAGTAAATAAAAAAAATTTAGATCAAAAAACAGTCAAAGAAGCGCTCAGTATGCTCGCAGTGGATGATATTGGACTCAATTCTTCTGATAGAAAATTTTTAGAAATATTAATTGAGAAATTTGGCGGAGGACCAGTGGGGTTAAAAACTATCGGCGCGGCAATGTCTGAAGAAGAAGCTACCGTGGAAGAAGTGATAGAACCGTATTTAATTCAACTCGGCTTGCTTGAACGTACCCCTCGGGGTCGTGTCGCCACCAAGAAAGCGTATGAGCACTTAGGGTTTGATTCTAAAAAGGGGCAGGAAAAACTAATTTAAAATACAACCCCCTAATTCCCCCTTGTCAGGGGGAATATTTATTTCCCCTCCCCTGATAAGGGGAGGG
>MFTF01000006.1:0-561 GCA_001786745.1 Candidatus Nomurabacteria bacterium RIFCSPHIGHO2_01_FULL_36_23
CGCTTCCTGCACTTTCGGTGGAAAATTAAAAATCTGCGGCCAGCCGGAAAAAATCCAGCCGGAAATTAAAACAATTACCAAGAGAAATTTTGATATTTTTGACAATTCGGTTTTCCACAGTTTTGAACTTGACATTGTTTTTGATTTTGTTATACTTTGTATACAAATGCCTTCGGGCCGTCCTCTTGTGGAAACACAAGAGAAAACAAAGAAAGTTGTCAAAGTAAATCTTTGATGGCTTTTTTGATTTCCTGAAATTTACTCTTATCTAAAATGGCAAGCCGAACGTGCAATCTTTTTGTATCTATCAATCTGATCTGAGACAAAATAGCAAAAGCTTCTATGTCTTCAACAATTCCTACACTAAGATGATATGGATTTTTCTTTGTGGAAGTTGTAAGTGGCACTACTAAACAGACGTGTCGGCTAAATCCTTTTATAATTAAAACTGGTCTCTTGTATGCTTCACTTGTTCCGTCTTGTTCGAAACCAATATTAACACCAAGAGAGCACCAACGAATTTCTCTTTCATGATAGAAATTAGGTTTATCTTCGTCAATC
>MFTF01000006.1:573-10346 GCA_001786745.1 Candidatus Nomurabacteria bacterium RIFCSPHIGHO2_01_FULL_36_23
GTCAATCTCTTTCTTTCGGGTATTCCATTTATCAAAATCTTTTTTCATTATCTGCCAATCCGTTTTTTTCTCCTTAATAATGGTCTTGCCAGTAATATAAGAATGACAATAGATAACACGATAATAATTATATTTTGCATAATGAAATTTATTATCGGCTCCCATATGTTTGGGCTTTCCGTAACTTTTACCGATACCGGTATTAAAAGCCCGGAATATACATTTCCGCCGCCAGCGGCGTCTTTAAATATGATATATGTTCTTCGCTCATTGGAATGGCCTTCTTTGCCTGCTTCTTCGGAAGTCGCGCCCCATAATCCAAGTTCTGCATTTCTTGGCACTTTTACCTTAACGGTAAAAGTCTTTGTTTCTCCTTGTTTAATAAGAAAATCCTTTGGTTCAATCGTAACCCATGATGTAATGTCCATTCTGTCACTATCTCCCTCAATCTTTTTATAATGGGTATACCAAAAACCTGACCTTTCTTCTAAGTCGGTTCCTTCTAGTGTTATTTCCGTTTTTACAGTCTTGCCGGGATAGCCGACCAGGTTGGTAAGGGACATTTTACTAACCGAAGTTGCTAATGCAACAGAACTCTGGATTAATAACAAGCCGAGCAACAAAGCAACTACCCCGGTGCTTTTACTTTTCATATTTCAATGATGGAGTATTAAATTATATTTGTCAAATTAAGTTTCTCCCAGAATGGTAAGTGTTGAGGTTCCTGCCGCGCCAGCGTCAGCGCTCAAAACTAGCTCTAGATAAAGAGCCTGGTAAGCGCCAGCAGCTACTGATGCGCCAGTGGTAACAGGGGACAACCCGTTGGTGCCGTCGGCAGATAGGTTGCCATCGGTAATGGTTGCGGTAGTGGTAGTAGCGGGGTCCGACAGCGCATAACCCTCAGATGCCACAGCATTGTCTGTCCAACTGCTTATCGAAAGCAAAATATTAAGAGCTCCTCCTGAAGTATTTTTAAGCCTTACTACCGGTTCGCTGGCAGTTGCGTGAAGAACTTGGGCGTCTCCTGTGCCATCTACTTGGTTGGAAGGGTTGGAAATTGTAGCGCTAGGCGCGCCCTCGGGAAATGTAATTGTGGTTACGGCAGTATCCGCTACTTTACCCACAACGGTTATAGTTTGCGCCTGGGCAGTTGATGCGCTCTGGGAAGCTGTGTTATCAGCCAATACATAAATAACACTGCCAAATCCGCCAGCCATTAATACTGTGAGAAATAAAGCGGTTATAATATTTAATTTTCCTAACAATTTTTTGATTAATTTGCGCATACTTGCTTGCCCCGTAGTGAGCTCTGCTCTACTATCGGGGATAAATTATATTATATTAATTTTTATTTTCGACTTATTTTTTAATCAGTTAATTATAACATATACAATACATACACAAGAAAGTTATCCACAGTTCTCCCAGATAGCGCCTAAGGCGCTATCTGGGAGATTATCTTCGGTAAGGAGAGAAGTTTTTCCTCTTTCTTCTCTTACAATAGAAACTATTTCGTCGCAGTGTTTTTTGAAATTCTTGTTACCATCAAATATTTCTAAAATTCTCTTCCCTTCTGTTTTTGAAACAATCTTAAAATTATTATTTTCGTATTCATAATCACTGGCAAAAACAAGATTCATTTTATTTTTTGGAATATAATGAACTTGATAGTTTTTATTTGTATATCCAATAATCTTATTAAAATAGTTTTCGTTGCTAACAAGATTTGATTTAAAAGTTCCTTGAAAAAGTGATCCTGAGCGAGAATGTTTTAGATTAAAATAAGAAGTATATCCTCCTTGTAATTTTTGCATAAATTTAGCTATTCCGCCATCTATTAACTGTTTTAAAACAAAATGAAAATGATTTGGATTTAAACAATAAGCAGTAATTGAAACCAAGGGATTCTTAGATAGCGCCTTAGGCGCTATCTGGGTTTTTCTTAAATTTGCCAAACTTGTTATTACTTCAGTTTGATTAAATTCGCATATACTCTCAATAAAACGATGTAGGTCTTTTTTATCATTAAAAATATCTCTTTTATCGACACCACGGTTGTAGATATGATAATATTCACCTGTCACGATCGGCTGTTTTCTCATTGGGTAAGTATACCACACACAGATAGCGCTTAAGGCGCTATCTGTGGATTAAGGATTTTTTTAGGGGTTACTTCTGGTTTTGTTTCTTGAAGCTTGAAAGATTCTTGTACTTTTTTTTCTAGTTCATCTATGGGGTGAAAACCAGTTAATAATTCATCATCCAGAACAAGAGCCGGCAGTTCTGTATCTTTTATTTTATAAATCTTCAGCATCGCTTTTACCGCCGAAAGCTCAATACTGTAATCAAAAGAATAAACGCGCAACTCGGGATATTTATCTCTTAAAGTGGTGAGCACGATGCCCTGTCTCTCGCATTCGCTACAATTCTCTGCTGTCGTGTAAAAATAAAGAATAAACGCGGATTTAACGCCACAGCGCGCGGAAATTTTCTTTGCTAAAAGATAATCTTTTATTTCCAATAAAGAATAATACTTTTGCAAATAAGAAACTTCCTCCGTAGCGCCTAAATTCTGCTGACTCCACTCCAGTTTACTGCCTAATTCTCCAAGTTCGCCAGAAAATACAGAGTCAGAAATATTCTTGCAAGAAAGCTCAGAAAGCAGTGAAAATTGTGTTTCCGAAGAAAGAATATCAATGGCTATTTTGTCTTGAATTGATTTTAATTGATTAATTTTTTGATTACTAAAATAATTACTGACATAACTGGCAGTCAGAAAAAGACTAACGGTAATTAAAAAGACAATCAAATATTTCTTCCAATCTATATTATTATTCATAATCATCTCCAGGCTGGCTTTTTGGACAAAATCGTATTATAAACCGCTTTCATAAACCAAAACGGAGCAATGATGCTAAAAATAGGGAAAAAATAAATTACATCCAGAGACAACCCCCATTTACCTTCAGTCATTTTTCGCCCGAAAATTATTGAAAAAATTATCAAAAAATAAATTAAAACAATTAAAAACGCGAAGGACTGCATATTTATAAAAAATGTATCAAAATTAAAATTTTTAATAGTGAAATGAAACCCAATAGTATTCAAAACTGTAATTTTAGAATATAAAAAATCTCCCAAACTATAAATCATTCTGCCAAAAAGATAAGGAATAGAAATAACAGAAATAATTCCCATGGGTAAAGTAAAAAAAGCAAAATTGCCGTATTTTTTTTTAAATAAAACGCTTCTATAATCAATGGTATTATTAACAAAACCATAAATCCAGCGAAGTCTTTGCTTGTAAAGCTTCCTAATTGTTGTTGGTGTATTGGTATAAACATAGGCATCATTACAATGTTCTATTTTATAAGAATTTTTCTGCATTCTGTAGGCTATCTCCATGTCTTCCGTATTGTGTCCATGTCTATATGAACCCAAATCATCAAAAACTTTCTTGCGAAAGATTGTCAAGGGTCCAGGGGTTACATTGATAGCTCCTAAAAAACCAAGCATTTTCCTGAAATAAATACCCATATGATATTCGGCTTTTTGCGCTCTCTGAACAATATTTTTGGAATCATTAATCGTCACAGAGGGAGCAACAGCCATAATGCTAGGATCTTTTTCAAAGAAACTCATAATACGAATAAGAGACTCCGGATCAGCGAAAGAATCGGCGTCAAGACCACCAAAAAAATCAGACTTCATATTCTCCAGTCCCAGATTAAGCGCGGTGTATTTCCCTCCATTTTCCTTGTGAAAAACTTTTATATTTGGATATTTTTCAAACTTGCGGAGAATATTCCAGGTATTATCGGTTGAGCCGTCGTCAATCAGAAAAATTTTTAGCTTATTTTTGGGATAATTCAGATTCAGCAACGAACGCACTGTTTTATAGACGGTTTTTTCTTCATTCCAACAAGAAACCACAATCGTCACTGCCGGATATTTGGCGAGTTTAATCTTTCCGTTTCTAATAACTATTTTTTTTCTATTCTCAAGAAAGGTAACGAAAAAAAATACCTGCACATACACAGACAAAAAAATTAATATGTAAAATATTACACTGGAAATTGAAGCCATATTACTTATTTAATATAGCATTTATAGAACAAAACGCAAACTTAAATTATATTTTCTGGTCTCCGCTTCCAACCTGACAAGAACTACAGGAAGCGCAGGCGGCCATACACTTTTTACACCTGCAACCAATGAGTTTCACAATAGCCGCAACACCTACGAGTATATAAACAATCGCTTCAAATGTCGGCATAGAACCTAGAACTATATGAACAACATTCCAATCATTGCTCATTAACATTCCCACACCAATTAAACCCCAGTTTAATCCCCCCACAACCAACAAACCTTTGCAGATTTTAGATGGAACACATCCACCCCACCTGCAATTGCAACTTGAATTCATCATATATTTATTTTTATAATAAATTATCTAATAAACGACCCCCCGCCTGAATGACTAATCGGGCGGGTTTAATTATTAATAATATAACAAGTATAACATATTCTTTAAAAGTGTTACAATAAGGATATTAACAATAATAAAAAAATAAATGGAAGAAAATCAAACAGAAAATAAGCTTGAAAATAACGGTCAAAACAATGAGAGCAACAGCGCAAAACAGATAGCTGGCGCAATACTTGTAGCAGGAATTTTGATAGCTGGAGCAGTTTTACTCAAGGGAAATACACTACCCACGCCAGGAAATATAATAACTGGAAACAATGGGACACTAGTAACAGCACCAGCCAAAGTCGTAGCAGAAGACAGAACGCTTGGAAATACAAATGCAAAAGTTGCACTTGTTATGTATGAAGATTTTCAGTGTCCTTTTTGTGAAAAATTTGTCAAGGAATCAGAACAAACAATTAGAGATACTTATGTAAAAAATGGAAGTGTGCAACTTGTATATCGAGATTTTGCATTTTTGGGACCAGAATCTATCAGAGCGGCTGAAGCTGCCAGATGCGCTGGAGATCAAAATAAATTCTGGGAATATCATGATTATCTTTATACTCACCAAAATGGAGAAAACCAAGGAAATTTTTCTGATGCATACTTGAAAGATTTCGCCAAAATTTTAGGATTAAATACAACTAGCTTTAATCAATGTTTAAGTGAAGACAAATACATGCAGGCGGTTGTAAACTCTACCAATGAAGGCAAACAAGCTGGAGTTACTGGCACCCCTAAGGGATTCATAATAAAAGATGGAAAAGTCTTTACTACCATAGATGGCGCAGAACCACTCAATACGATTATCCAAAAACTTGACGCTGCGACAAGACAATATTAGTCAAGGTGATTTTTCAGACGAGAAATTTTGTCATGCTGACGAAGTCTTTCATGTACTTTCGCTTCAATTTGACGAATGCGCTCGCGAGTAACACCGAATTCTTCACCTACCCGTTCTAAAGTATGCTGAATGCCGTCCAGTAGTCCATAGCGCATTTCCAGAATTCTGCGCTCTTTCGGATTTAGTTCGCTCAAAACTTCGCGAATTTGGTCAGAAAGAATCCGGCGAGAAGATTCTTGGTCCGGACGTAAAATTTTATCATCCGGAATGAAATTTTCCAGTGTTGATTTATCGTCATCATCTCCAACTGGCTGTTCAAGAGAAACAGTTTCTTGACTGATATTTTCAATTATATGAATTTTTTCCACTGGAATACCCATCTCGGTGGCAATTTCTTCCGCCAAGGGCTCCCTGCCCAAATCCTGACTCAACCTTCTATGTGTTTGTTTATATTTTGAAATTGTTTCCACCATATGCACTGGAATACGAATAGTTCTACTTTGGTCAGCCAACGCGCGAGTGATAGACTGGCGAATCCACCAAGTGGCATAAGTAGAAAATTTATATCCTTTAGTCCAATCAAATTTTTCAACTGCCTTAAACAAACCAAGATTCCCCTCTTGAATTAAATCTAAAAGGGTTAAATTGGCGCTTCGGCCTATGTATTTTTTAGCAATTGAAACCACCAGACGCAGATTGGCGCGAGCGAGTAAATTTTTTGCCTCTAAATCACCACGCTCTATGCGTTTGGCCAGTTCTTTTTCGTCATTTCCATGGATAAGCGGATACTGCCCTATTTCTTTAAGATACATTTGAATAGAATCATGCATGCTTGATTTATTCAAATCTTTATCATTAAGGTCAATATCAAGATTAAGCAGGTTTCCGCCTTCCAACACATCAATGCCGGCTATGCTAAATTTTTCGTAAAGTTCATCTAAAAATAAAATATTATTTTCAATATCAGGAAAAGTTTTTAATATCTCATCATAAGTGATAAATCCCCTCTTACGTCCTTTTTCTATAAGTTCATGAGATAAACGATCTAAATTTTCCGCTTTTTTTTCAGCTAAGGTAAGCTTTTTAACTGGCTTGACAAGTTTTTTCCCGCCTTTTCGGCGGATTGCCGATGAGGCGACTTTCTTCTTGATTTTCTTAGCTTTTTTAATTTTGATTTTTTTGCTTTTTTTGTTTATTTTTTTCTTTTTCATAATTTTCAAATTAACGATTACTTTTAATTTCTTCTTTTCTTTTATTTATTTCGTTTATCTTTTTTAAAATTTCTATTTCCTCTTTTTTGCCTTTAAAATTCTGAAGTTCTGTCATTTTTTGAAACAGTTCTTCATTCAAATATTCTTCCTCAATATTCAGCAACATCTCATTTACATCTTTTTGCAAGTTTTCGTTATTAAAATAAAATGTTTCCGCCTCGTAAATCAAGTCTTCTTTTATGTCTTTATAGGCTTCTCTTGCTTTGGTTAATTTTTTAAAAATGAGCTCTGGGTCAATGGTTTTATTTTGCATGCCTTCTTGCCAAAAAGCTATACCAAAAAGTCTCCGTTCAATCGGGTCTTTTCGGAGTTTTTTCTCTATATTTTCTTTGGCTATTTTTATTTCTTCTGTTTCAGATTTTAATTCAGACTCAATTTTTTTCAAATCTTCTATCAGAGCCTTTTCAGGTATATTCGCTCTGTTGCTGATTAGCGTGATAAAATGCGATTTTTCTATAGAACTTTCTAAATCATTTATAAAAGGCAGTAGACGTTCTCGGATTCCAATACCTGCTTTTCTTACATCACCAGAAAAATCTTTCAGAATTCTTTCTAACATAAATTCTATAAAATGTTTTGAATTTTTTATGGCTTCACGCCAGACATCGGGCCCTTCTTTTGAAATAATATCTGCTGGATCTACCCCCTCTTTCATACTTGCCACTTTCACATCCATACCCAAAGATAATGCAATTTTTGCAAAACGATTGGCGGCGTTAACTCCCGCTTTATCGGCATCATAGGCTAGAACAATATTTTTTGACAATCTGCAAACAAGACCCAAGTTATTTATAACATTCTCTTTAGAAATAGTGGAATCAGTCATCGCTGTACCGGAAGAAGCTACGGTATTTTTAAATCCCGCTTGATGCGATAAGATTAAATCCATCTGGCCTTCAACTAAAATAGAAAAATTATTTTTACGAATCGATTCTTTTGCTTTATCTAATCCATAAAGCACGGCGGATTTGCTAAAAATAGGTGTTTCGGGAGAGTTGAGATACTTGGCCTGTTCGACTCCGCCAGAGGCAGACCCGCCTTGGGCGAAAAAAATCCTTCCAGAAAAAGCAATCGCCCGTCCGCTTGAATCAGTAATTGGAAACATTATTCTCCCGCGAAATCTGTCATACCTTGCCTTAGTTTTATCATCCGGTTTTTTGACTAGTCCTGCCTTTTCTATCTCATGATCAGTGAAATTTTTAGATTTCAAATAATCATAAAGTTTACGCCAATCCAAAATGGCAAAACCGATTCTAAAATCTTTTATGCTTTTTTCATTCAGTCCACGAGATTTTAAATATTCTAGAGCTTCCTTATTATCTTTTAAATTGTTTTCAAAATATAAAGTTGCCTCTTCCATTGTTCGGTATAATTTTTCTTTTTCACTCTCTGCTTTCTTCATTTCCTTGCTATAAACTTCAAGTTCTACTCCGGCTCTATTGGCCAGAAGTTTGAGCGCTCCTCTAAAATCAAGCCCTTCAAATTCTTCCACGAAAGTAAAAATATCACCGCTGGCTCCGCAACCGAAACAATAATAACTTCCCCTGCCCGGTGAAACGAAAAAGCTAGGCGTTTTTTCATTGTGAAAAGGACATTTGGCTTTCAGATTCGCGCCTGCTCTTTCCAGTTTTATGTAAGAAGAGACAACTTCTTCGATTGAAAGCCGTTCCTTAATTTGTTGAACGGGAGAGTTCATGGGTTATTTTTTTATTGACATGGTCCTGGATCACAATATCCTGGTGGCATACCTTTATGAAAAACATAGTAGTTTAAATACTGATACCCAAAATTCTTAAACCATATCCACCCAACAAGAACTAAAACGACTAGAATTATTACCCAAACCATAGCAAAACCTTTCTTGTACTGAGTTTGTCGAATGTATTGATTATTTTTCATATTATTTTGGTTAAATTTTTAATAAAATATAACTTCACAAATTATTATTAAGGATTATTTAAAATTGGATGTGTACCTGCCCTGCGAATAACATAAGTATTATTTATTTTTTCAAAAGTAAAACGATAACTTTGTGTAATTCTTCCCTCCCAAATACTCTTATGACCTTGCATTTTTTTGATTCTAAGTGAAGGGTACTTAGAGTTCTCTAAAAGCATTATCAATTGTTCATCTAATAATTTTTGAATTTTGACTGGTAATTTTTTATAATCTTTTTTAAAAGAATTAGAAAAAATAATTTTCATAGCTGAAATTATTTTTTTAATAAATTAAGAGCTTTTTTTAGATTTTTCGTACTGTCGTAGGTTTTACTAACCTTTCCAGTAGTAATATCTTTGTCCGCTTGCCTTTCTTTTGCTTGCCATTCTTTTGTCCAGAAAAAAATTTGTTTTATATCGATAAATTCCAAAAAACTGTTAAAGAGCTGATATTCCTTTTTTGGAATAGCCACTAATTCGCCACTTATTTGTCTGGGAATCATTATATTAATCATATCAGCGTATTGTAACATGGATATAAATTAAAACCTAACGAATTATAATTGAAAGTTTCTCCTTAATTTTTTCAACTGGAGAGTTCATGGGTTATTTTAGTAATTCTTTAAAAAGATATTTTCTGGAACATTGATTAAATCTTGAAAACTAACAATTTGTTTATTTCTTAGTAAACTAACAGTATATGTGCTTACGGGATAGGATGAATTACCATATTTATTAATTAAACTTTGCCAATCTGAAAATGTAAAGACTGCTTGATTCTTAAATGTCTCTAAAATTTTAAATTGGTCATTGTTAAAATTTAAAACAGCAACACCTGGATTATAGCCGTCTTCAAATCCAACCAACAAATTGTTTTTCCCGATAAACTGAACACTATATGGGCTAAGCCACGCTACAGTACCCGGATGACCAGGTCGAAAAGGAATAAGGGCTTGAATAGACTGCCAATTAGTTTTTAAGCTTTCTATTATTTTAGATTCAGCAATTAGTTGATTAGTGGTTGATTTATTTGTATCTGATATCGTATATACTTTTTGATCAGTAGCGGTCGTAGAAGTTTGCTCGGGGGAAGATTTTTGTTTTGCTTTTAAGGTAAAATACCCACCTAGTGCAACCAAAACAATAACCCCAATCAAGATAATACTCGCAAAACCTTTCTTGTATTGAGCTTGTCGAATGTATTGATTTATTTTCATATTTTTTTTGTTAAATTTATAAAATAA
>MFTF01000007.1:0-3285 GCA_001786745.1 Candidatus Nomurabacteria bacterium RIFCSPHIGHO2_01_FULL_36_23
GCCAAATAATGAATTTAAAAATGAAAGGTGATTTTGTGACATATTTATTCTCTAATTATACTCGCAGAACCATCTTTGTGCAATTTAATAATTTTAGACGGCTTTCCCGTCAATTCTCCTCCGTCAACATAAAAATTAACCAAATCCCCAAAATATTTTTTCGCCTCCGCTATGTTTTTGGCTGGAAGCAAACCCTCTGGATTGGCAGAGGGTACCAAAAGCGGTCCGACCTTGATAAGTAAGTTACGGAGCGATTGTGATACAGGTATGCGAAATGCGAGAGTGTTTATCCCGCGATGAAGATATTTAAATTTTTCATTCTCGCAATCAACAATAAAACTTGTCGGCTCTTTATATTTCTCAATTTCTTTTTGCTTTGTTTTTGTGAGAATTATACCGAATTTTTTTAATTCTTCCATATCACAAATTAGTATAATGCAAGGTTTTTGAGTGTTCCGTTTTCTTATAGTGTAAATACGATCAACCACAGAAGCATTAAGAGCTCTTCCCACAATGCCATACAAGGTATCTGTGGGCATAACAACAACACCATTTTCTTCAAGCGTTTTAATAAGTTTTTCATCATTCCATACCATAGAAATAATTCTACTATTAATGTATAATTAAACAATATGCTAACAAAAAAGATTGTGAGATTTTTTGACAAGCTGGAAGATAAAATAAGGGGAAAATTAAGCCATTACCCTATTCTTTATGGTTTTATGGGAGGAATTGGAATCGTGCTGTTTTGGCGCGGAGTATGGCATATTGCGGACGACATTAATATAAGCAGTATTATTTCAATTTTAATCGGCAGTATTCTTCTTCTTGTAACGGGAGTATTTGTATCTGCGTTTATTGGAAACCGACTGATTATTTCTGGTCTTATTGGTGAAAAAAAACTAGCGGAAAAAGAAGAGAGTGAAATAGAAGCAGAAGAAACCCAAATCAAAAATTTGCAAGATACTTTAAGCAGAATGGAGAAAAAACTGGATCATATTGATAAAGAGATAGAAGAAAAACAATAATGGGGTGCCTATTCGGTTATGCTCCGAATCTTAGAGCTCCACAAGCTCTAGTGCTACTATTACACCATAGGCACCATGTATTGCTATTTATATCAAAAAAGACACATTAATGCCACCTAATTTACTGAATTAGAGTTTTGGCCACAGAACCGAAATTATAGGTAAGTATAGTTAAAATAAAAATTGAAATTGAAATAAACGCTGAAACAAAACACCATGAACATCCCTTTTTTAAAACAAAGATCAGCACACAGACAAGATAAATAGAAAAAAGAAATGCAATAAGTGAAAGCACAATCATAAAACCAATTAGGGTGTTCGGAAATAAATTTGGCAGAAAAATAAAAAATAGATAAGAGATAGATACTAAGCCATAATAAGCCATTCCTAAAATTTCAACAGGCACGCCAAAAAATTTGGAATAATCGCTGTTAACGACTGTGTTGCAATCAAATCGAATAGGGCATACAAGAAGACTGCCGGTCGTTTTATGTTTGCGAATATGCTTCGCTACCATAAATCCACAAAGTGCCAGAATAAAAATTACCACTCGCATCAAAATATCATTTGAAAATGTCATAAAGAAACTATAGTATAATATGTTATAATTTATAAAGCAATTAAATAAAGTTTTTTACTTTTACGTGGTGTGTTTATTGTACCAAGCTCGAACCTATTTCCAAAACAAATGATGTCGCAAATGGAAAAGGAGGGGTTTGGGGAGGAATTTTCCATTTGCTCCGCTAATTTCTTTTGGCGAAATTCGAGCGGGCAAATTAACCAAAAACCAAAACCTTATCTGAATTTTCAATCATTTTTAACAAATCGGACATTGTAGAAACAGGACAAACATTACTTTCTTCTTTTCCTCGTATTTTGAGACATGAGCCACAAGCGTAGATTTCACCTTTCAACTCTTTGAATTCAGCAACTTTTACCGAAATATCAAAATTTTTGCTGTCAGGGATAGTGTCCAACTCCGAACCCTCGCTCATCAAAAAAATTTCTGCTTGATGTCCTGCTTTCAGTGCAGTAATACCAAAACGGAATGTGTTCCATGCGTGTTCGGGTTTGTTTGATTGTAAGATAATGCCTAGTTTCATAAAATTCTTTTGGCGAAATTCGGGCAGGCTTCAATAATTAAAGTTTCTTTAACGAATCAACAAAAGCCGGTTCTTTAATGTATGTTTGTACGACAGCCGAGACATAATTAAATACCTCTTCCACAAGATTAAATATATCAAAATCTTTATATCCATCAAAATGAGCTTCCAGTGAATATTTTTCGCCATAAAAATCAATGTACAGTTTTTCTATTTGTTTTCTGATTTGTGAAGCATTATTTTTATTAGCGAGTATAGACATTCCAAGATCATAATCGAAATACGGAATTAACGAGCGTCCCGCTCCGGTTTGCATCATCAAGTTTCTAACTTCTACTGGCACACTATCTTTTAATTTATTTAAATCATCAGAAATTATTTTGACTGAATCTTTGTATAATTCTAAAAAGTTGTTGGTCTCTAAAATAGTGTTTCCTGTTGCTTTATCAAATTTGTATATTCTCGGCACGGCAGAGTTGTAAGAGGCATTATTTGATGATGAATATCCACCAAAATATCTTGAATCATTGAAAACTGTGTACAGTTCTCCATTCTTTGTAAAAAAATCTTCAATTTTTAAATAATTCGAAAAATCAACATCTTCAATATTTTTACCGATAACTAATTTATCCCCGTCATTTATTATTGGTACTAGTATTCCACATCCGTGCATACCCCCAGAACATAAACCGAGAATATAATAAAAGGTTTGACTAACTTGAATTTTATAAATATGTGATAAATATACACCTTTATAATCCTTGGTATTTATTAGTTCTCCATTCTTTGTAATCACAACATGGGTATAAAAAGATTCGTCATCTAAAAAATGATCCCACGGTGAAGTAATTACGAGTTTATATTTGCCAACATTAACAATACTTTCCTCAATTTTTCCGTTAGAAGATTCTTTTTCACTAGATAGATATTCTTGTTTTTTCTGATCGGGGTGCCAAAGAAATTGCATATTCTTACTTATTTCATGGAGTTTTTTGATCTCACTATCAAAATATCTTCTTGATTCATAGAGTGAGTCATAATTTTTAGATAGTAAATTCTGTGTTACTAATGCTTTTTGAGAATACAAAATATTGATGTAGCATTTTCCGTCATATTTATACGAAATATATTCGTTATCTTTCGGTACTTCGTTT
>MFTF01000007.1:3346-12766 GCA_001786745.1 Candidatus Nomurabacteria bacterium RIFCSPHIGHO2_01_FULL_36_23
TTCGGATTGTGTAGAGTGCCCATAATGAGGAATCTAATAATTTTACATCGGAAACTAAATTGTTTTCCCATTCAAAATTACTTATTTCAGTAGCCTTAGCAATTTCTTTCCGCATATCTTTTAGGTAAACATTGATTTCGGAATTCACTAACAACATCTCAAAATTATTTTTGAGTTCATTGTAAATATCGATTCTATTTTTAATCTTTACTTCAAACGAGCCCGTGACTTGTTTTGTCAATCCAAGAACATACGCAATATAGCTGTCGTAAATTGGCAGGTCTTTATTTATTGTATGCAATAATTTTGTACCGAAACTCAAAAATAATTTATGAGTTCCTTTATTGCTTGGAATTTCGTATAAAATTCTCAAAATCTTTTCCAGGTCATTTTCTTTCCATGAAAGTAATTTCAAAAACTCATTTTTCTGTGAGTCATTTAGGCCTGCTGGGCCATTCATTGCGTAAAAATAACAAAAATCGTTTTTAAATTTAATATCTAAGTTGTTGTTTAAAAAATTCTCTTTAATCCGACAGTAATATCTAAAATGCCTCCAGTCATCTGTTGAAAGTTTTTTAATAATTTCCGCTTTATATTTGTTGAGGTAATCTATTATTTGTTTTGTGTTCATAACGCTGATATTATTTTCTCCAAACTTTTTACTTGAAGCGGAATTTGACGGCGGTATTGAGGATAGGGAATAGCAAGGACTGTCCTTGCTATTCCCTTGGTGCCTAGGGGGAGATTTGAACTCCCAAGCCTTGCGGCATAAGAACCTCAATCTTACGCGTATACCAGTTCCGCCACCTAGGCATACAAAAAATTATTCTGCTGGTTTTTCTTCTGTTTCTGTCTCAACATCAGTTTGAGATACAACTGAACGCATTTTACTGCGAACATCTTTGACTGCTTTAGTGCGAATATAATAAAGCTTTGACCTGCGGGCATGAGATTTTTTAATGATTTCAATTTTATCTATCATTGGAGAATAAAGTGGAAAAATTCTTTCCACTCCAACACCAGAAGCGATTTTTCTGACTGTAAAAGTAGCTCCTATTTCAGTGCCATGTTTTCTGGCTAATACCATACCCTCAAAAGCTTGCAAACGAAATTTGCTTGCCCCGTCCTTGGCGGAGCCTTTTTCGTCCTGTATCTTGGACCAGACAGATACTGTGTCCCCCGCCCTAAAACTAAGCTTCCGGCGAGCCTCCATATCTATCGGACTGAATTTTATGTTGCCTGTCTTCATAGCAAAAATACTTTAGCATGAAAAAAAAAATTGGGCAATTTTATTTTTGATACATAGTTTTTACCACTTTTTTAAATTCAAGAGGCAAAGGTGATTCCACTTTTACAATTTTACCTTTTAGATTTTTGAATTCTATGGATTTTGCATGGAGCGCTAATCGCGAGAGATTTTCGGGACAAGAACCATTGGGATTATAAAGCGAATCGCAGGCGACGGGATGATTTAAATATTTCATATGCACGCGAATCTGGTGTGTTCGGCCGGTTTTGGGAGATATTTCTAGGTAGGTAAACTTAGCAGGCAAAGACTTCTGAAATTTTTTTGTCGCGTAAGTCCCGCCTCGTATCCGAGGAAGGGTAAAGCGCGGAAAAATTTCAGAAGTCTTTGCCTGAAATCTTTTTAAAACCTTGTATTCAGTAATAGCTTCGCGTAGCTCTCCTCTGACGCCACGACCAGCCAAATGACGGCGAAAATCCGATGGACTTCGTCCAATCGGTTTATTAATAATACCATAATCATTTTTCACAAAGCCGGAAACTATCGCAAGGTAAGTTTTCTTTACTTCCCTATTTACAAATTGCTTTTTCAAAAACTCATGCGCTTTTGGGTTTTTTGCCAAGAGCATTACCCCGGAAGTTTCTTTGTCCAAACGATGAACTATTTCTATTTTTGGATATTTTTTTTTGAAAATATCTATAATTGTTTTTGGGTCTGGACCTGTCCCGGGTTGAGTTTGCTCTGGCGCGGGGTGCACTAATATACCAGACGGCTTGTCTATAGCTAAAATATTGGAATCCTCATATAAAACTTTTATTATCATTGTCCTCTCGGCAGGAATCGAACCTGCATCATAACTTCCGCAAAGTTACGTCCTATCCATTGAACGACAAGAGGATATTTTAGATTAGCAGTTTTAAATTTAAAAATCTATCTTTTTAGAATCCCAAAACCTCCATTATTTTCTCAGATAGATGCTCTTTCATCTCTTCCTCAGTGATGTTTTTTGTAAGCATAATGAATTGTATTTCATCAGCTAGACTATCATTTATCGGTATTGAAATTATGGGCATAAAAAATCTTTCTGATTTTATAAAAAGAGTAGATTTTGTTTCTATTTGCGTAGGTTGACCTACTTGCACCCAAAAAGATTTTATATTTTCATAGGGAAAAAGGCGAGTTCTAATTTTTAATCCTTTTTCATTTAATTCGTAAAGAATTATATCTGGTTTTTTCTTTGCGAAAAATCCAAGTAAAATTCCGCTCAAGACAAGAAGTATTGCAAAAAAGTAATTGCCATAAATAATTGATGCCGCGGAGCTTGCTATGATAATAACACCGAGCGCCCAAAACCAATCAGCGTTACGCTCTTTTTCTTCATACTCTAACGCAGACCACTCTAATTTTTCCATAGGTTAATTATAGCAAACAAAATACAAAAGAAACATGCAATGTCCAATAAAAAATACTTGACATACACCCCCTAGGGGTATATACTAAAAATATGAAACAGGAAATAAGGGCTAAAATTTTAAAACGTTTGAAAATTATTGAAGGTCAGGTAAGAGGTCTGGAAGACATGATAGTGAAAGAAAAATATTGCATTGACATAATCACCCAAACCGGCGCAGTGAAAAAAGCGCTTTCTGGGGTTGAAGATTTAATTTTAAAAAATCATCTTTCCACCCACGTTATTCATCAAATCAAGCATGGACAAGAGAACCAGTCAATTAAGGAAATTCTGAGAGTTTATCAGCTTAAGCGCAAATAAAATATGAAAAAAGAAACATACAAAATTCGGGGAATGCATTGCGCCAGTTGTGTCGCAACAATTGAGCGCGCGCTTTTAAAGACAGCTGGGGTGCATTCGGTTTCGGTTAATTTTGCTTCAGAATCAGCCTTAATTGAATTTAATGAAAACATTATTTCCGAACTAAGTCTTGCAAAAATAGTGGAATCAGCGGGCTATCATCTTGAGATTGGTTCTTCTAAAAAAGAGGAGGTAATGGAAATGCCAGATATGAATATGAATTCTTCCCAGCATAATCACATGGAGATGGAAAGAGAAGAGCAAACAAAAAAGATGAAATATAAATTAATTATTGGCGGCATTCTTGCTTTTTTCATATTTTTGGGCAGTTTCCCCGAGTGGTTTTTCTTTGTTCCCAAAATTATGAATAATAATTGGATGCTTCTCTTACTAACAACGCCTGTGCAATTTTGGATTGGCTATCAATTTTATAGCGGACTTAAACTTCTTATAAAATACCGTACAGCCGATATGAATACTTTGATTGCTGTCGGAACATTGTCTGCATATTTCTACAGCGTGGCAGTTACAATTTTTCCTGTTTTTTTCACAAAAGGAGAGATAACGCCAGCGCTCTATTTTGACACATCAGCGATAATTATTGTTTTAATTCTTTTAGGAAAATATTTTGAGATTTTAATGAAAGGAAGAGCTTCGGAAGCCATAAAAAAACTTATTGGTTTGCAACCCAAAACCGCAAAAGTTGTAAGGGGCGGAAAGGAAATTGAGATACCGATTATTGATGTTATCGTTGGTGATTTAATAATTGTTCGACCTGGAGAAAGAATTCCGGTTGACGGGAAAATTGTCGATGGCGACTCGGAAATTGACGAATCAATGATTACCGGAGAATCAATGCCCGTCCATAAGAAAATTGATAGTTTAGTTATCGGTAGCACTATAAACAAATTTGGAACTTTTACTTTTCAAGCAACTAAAGTCGGCAAGGACACAGTGCTTTCACAGATTATTAAAATGGTAGAGGAAGCTCAAGGCTCCAAGGCGCCGATTCAACGATTGGCCGATCTTGTTTCTTCTTATTTCGTTCCCGCAGTATTTGTCATTGCTTTTTTAACTTTTATTATTTGGTTTTTCTTTGGACCAGCCCCTGCTTTCACTTTCGCTCTTATCAATTTTGTGGCAGTCTTAATAATTGCTTGCCCCTGCGCCCTTGGCCTAGCTACTCCGATGGCTATTATGGTTTCTTCCGGCAGTGCCTCTACTCGAGGTATTTTAATTAAAGATGCCGCTTCGCTTGAAATTGCCAACAAAATAAATACTGTGATTTTAGATAAAACCGGCACTCTTACTGAAGGAAAACCAGTTGTTACGGATATTTTAGGCAATGTTCTGCAGATTGCCGCAAGCATAGAAAACAAATCAGAGCATTCTCTGGCCCAGGCAATCGTTAATAAAGCAAAAGAAGAAAAGATTAATTTATCGCGTGTTGAAAATTTTCAAGCTATTTCTGGACACGGAGTTTCTGCAATGCTTGAAAATAAAAAAGTTTTTTTAGGTACAAGAAAATTAATGACTGACAACAAAATTAATGTCACTGCTTGGGAAGAAAAAACAATAGATTTAGAAAATCAGGGCAAAACCGTAATGATCTTGGCGGTTAATAATGAGATAATTGGTTTGATTGCTGTTGCTGATGTGTTAAAGAAAGAATCAATTGAAGCGGTACAAGTTCTTAAAAACAATAATATAGATGTTTGGATGATTACTGGAGACAATGAACGTACTGCGATGGCCATTGCGACTCAAGTAGGCATAGACAATGTAATGAGTGAAGTATTGCCTGACAAGAAGTCGGAAAAAGTGCGCGAGCTTCAAAAGAAAGGAAAAATTGTGGCGATGATTGGCGATGGAATAAACGACGCTCCGGCGCTTACTCAAGCCAATATTGGTATTGCTATGGGGGAAGGCACGGATATCGCTATGGAGTCAGCCAATATTACACTGATGAGGGGAGATTTGATGCTTATTTTTGAGGTAATAAAAATCTCGAAGCGAACCATGAGAATAATCAAGCAGAATCTTTTCTGGGCATTTTTTTATAATATTGCTTTTATTCCCGTTGCAACCGGAGTCCTTTATCCGTTTTTTGGCATTTTACTTAATCCGATTTTCGCCGCCGTCGCCATGGCATTTAGCAGTATCAGCGTTGTTTTAAATTCATTACGATTGAAAACATAGTTGAATATTATTAGATTAATTAATTTTTTAAAAAACATATGGAATTTGATTACACTATAATTACAATAAAATCTTTTAATGAGGCAGTTCAAAGCGTGCAAAATGAAATCGTTAAAACTGGTATGCGGGTTTTATATATTCATGATGTGCAAAAAACTTTAGGCGAGAAGGGATTTGAAAGAGAACCGTTCAAGATTATCGAGTTTTGCAGTGCTAAGTTTGCCAACGAATTTCTCAATAAAGATATTAAAATTGGACTTTGTCTGCCCTGCAAGATAAATGTATATGTCAAAGATGGGCAAACTTTTATTTCCGGCATGCGTCCGACTATTCTGCCACAATTTTTCCCGCAAGCCGATTTTGGCGAGAGACCAAAAGAAATTGATCAAATTATTCAAAACATTATCAATAATTCAAAATAACTAAGGTTTAAATTATTAAAATAATTTAAAAATTTTATGACCAATTCAAACTTAGGGAAATTAGACAGGATCTTACGATTTGCTTTGGCTTTTTGGTGGCTCGGGCCATTTGCGCCAAACTTTGACGCAAGTTGGGTGAATGTGATTATTGCGATTGTGGGATGGATCGCTCTTGTTGAGAGTTTCTTGGGCTGGTGCTGGTTGCGTACTGCATTTGGTATTGACAATAAAAATCAGTAGTTTTGCTTTTTTAGAATGATGAAGTATAATGATTATTATGATGGGATATGGATACGGGTATGGCGGGATGATGGGTGGCGGGTTTGGTTCTATTGTTGCCATAGTGGTGACAATTGACTTAATTCTGCTCGGCATCTGGCTTTACAAACAAATCAATAAATAATAAATATGAACTTACAAAAAATAAAATCTTTCATTGGTATTTTCATTTTACTTGTTTATATAAGCATTGGGGTATTCGGTTTGTTACAATTCAACCACATGAATGAAACACCGATGGTAAATTGTCCCTACACCCAGAATGGTTATTCAATATGCGAAAATAGTTTTGGCCATATTAATAATTGGCACCAATTTTCAAACGCAATTTTCCCATCGCTGTTTATTTTCTCGTTTTTTATTCTTGGAATAATTTTATATTTTCTTAACAAACAAAATTTTTTAAATCAAAAACAGTATTTTTATAATTGGAAATATTATTTATATAATAAAAAATTATATAAATATCCAGATAGAATAATTAAATGGCTATCACTTTTTGAAAATAGTCCATCTCTTAACGCTTGATATTTCCTTTAACAGCGTTAATTAATTAAATTCTATGAAAAAAATTATTGTATGGATACTTATTATTGTAGGTATATTCAGTCTCTTGTGGTTGACTGGAAAAAATAAAATTTCTAATTCACAAAATGAATCGGTAAAAATACCTGCTCGCGATGCTGTGTCTAGCGTTGCCGGCGAGGAAAATCAACTAGTAGCATCCGAAACATTTTATGATTTCGGTGTGATCTCAATGAAGAATGGAAATGTCAGTAAAATGTTTAAGGTTTCCAATTTGGGAGATAAAGACATTAATCTCCAAAGTGTAAGCACTTCTTGTATGTGTACCGTCGCTTATGTCATAAAGCAAGATGGAAATAAAAAAGGTCCTTTTGGCATGCCTGGACATGGCGGAGCTGTGCCTAAAACCAATGAGCTTATAAAGTCCGGCGAATCGCGCGATATTGAGGTTGTTTATGACCCTAACGCTCACGGTCCAGCCGGAGTTGGAATGATTGATCGATTTGTTTATCTTGAAGACGCCAATGGCAAGAAACTTCAACTTGAGATAAAGGCAAACGTAACTCCGTAAATTGCATGAAAAAACTTATCATTACAATTGGCATTGTACTCGTTATTATAATTGGCATAGTTATCCTCAAAAACAGTTCCGCAACTTCATCAATTATCTGGAATATAAGCAATCAGGGAACGTGGCTATTGCCACTTGTTCTAATATCCGCCCTTTTGGATAGCGTGCACCCTTGTTCGTTCTCAATTCTCCTTATTACTATCGCATTCCTTTTTGGAATACAAGTAAGCCGAAAAAAGATTTTACAGTTAGGTGGGACATATATTGTCGGCATTTTCACTGCCTACTTCCTGATTGGTCTTGGTATGCTAAAAGTGTTACATCTCTTCAACACTCCTCATTTTATGGGAAAACTGGGGGCAACGATTCTTATCGTCTTTGGAGTAATTAATCTCCTTAATCGCTTTTTTCCAGCCTTTCCAATCAAGCTTAAGATTCCTAAAATTGCTCACTCTAGCATGGGGAAATTAATGGATAAAGCTTCATTTCCGGCTGTATTTGGTCTTGGACTGCTTGTGGGTGTTTGTCAATTTCCATGTATGGGCGGACCATACCTTATGGTTATCGGACTCTTGCGTGATCAAGTGACTTATATGAGTGGATTTAGTTATTTATTACTCTACAATCTTATTCTGATTCTTCCGTTAGTTGTCGTATTGTTCATATCCGCAGATAAACTGTTGGTTGATAAAATGCAAATATGGAAACGCGATAATATTAATGGGCTAAAATTCTGGTCTGGTATAATTATGATTATTATTGGTATCCTAATCTTTTTTATATGATTATCGCATTATTATCAGTTCTTATTCTTACGGGCATTGTCTGGATTCTAAATAAAAAATTGCCTGTAAAAATATGCTCAATCTGCGCCGGAGTTTCTCTGACTTGGTTTTGGATGTTCCTTGGAATGCTTTTGGGAAAATTATTAGTCGCCGATTACCAAGTGCCGACCGCAATACTTGCGGGTGGCACGATGGTCGGATTAATGTCTAAATTAGAAGAATCTATAAAAGTAAAGTTTGTCTTGATTTGGAAAACCATATTCGTGCTGTCGGGTTTTGCGGCTGTATATGGTTTAATCACGAATCAATGGACAATACTTATTATTGGTATAATTGTGGACATTATTGCAACAACAGTATTCAAAACACATAAAACAGAAAAAGAAAATTCGGATTTTAAAAGACTTAAGGAACTTAAAGAAAAAATGAAAAATTGTTGTTAAAAATTATTAATTAAAATTAAAAAATGAAAAATGAAAAAATATTGTATTCTTCTGTAATTATTCTTATTATTGCGCTCCTGGGTTTTACGCCTATCGCTCAAAAAGCTGTGTTTTCTCTGAATTGGGAAAATCTTGGAGTAAGAATGATAGAAGCCGGAGTGATTGATAAAGAAAAGTTTGAAAACCTTTACAGCGGGCGTGGCGGGCTTTCTGAATCGGACAAAAAATTGCTTTATAGTGCCAATAACGGAAATCTTATAATTAATGCTGAAAATTCCGGAGTGATATTAAACATGCTTTGGGCATTTGGATTAGCGAATAAGAATCCTATTCTTGAAAACGGTCCGATGAAGGACCCGAGATATGGCGGAGCAGGTGGCTTTGCCTCAACGGGTGGCTGGACGCTTTCCAAAGGAAATGCAATGGATCATTACAGCATGCATTCGTTTGTAACACTTACACCGGAACAGCAAGCGCTAGTTGAACGAGTTGCTAAAAATATTTATCGCCCATGTTGCGACAATTCCACTTATTTTCCTGATTGCAATCACGGCATGGCGATGCTCGGATTATTAGAACTTATGGCTTCACAAAAAGCAACTGAAACAGATATGTATAAAACTGCTTTAGGGGTAAATACCCTATGGTTCCCGAGTCAGTATGAAGCAATTAAAACTTTTTTTGTCTCTCAAAACATGGATTGGAATACAACTGACCCAAGGAAAATTCTTTCAGCTGAGTTTTCCAGCGCGTCCGGATATCAAAAAGTGTTGTCGCAAATACAACCGCCAGAACAAAAAGGCGGAGCAAGTTGCGGAGCGTAGAAACTTAAACAATAAAAAATGATGAAAACAGAATATAAAATAATTGGAGGGATTGCGCTATTAACATTAGTTATTATGGTTGGAGGAGTATGGTTATCCGACAAAAAAGGAACTGAGAATCGTGAGAAGCTTAGTAAATCCATGATGGGAGAAAAAATGGCAGATTTGGGTGGCGAGCATGTTGCTCGAGGCGCATCACATTCAGTTTACAATTCAAACCCCCCAACTTCTGGACCGCATTGGACTGGTGTAGCAGGAGCTGGAATTAAAACTGAGCCCGTTCCTGATGAGCTTATGCTTCACAGTATGGAACATG
>MFTF01000008.1 GCA_001786745.1 Candidatus Nomurabacteria bacterium RIFCSPHIGHO2_01_FULL_36_23
TTAAAATAATTTTTATATTGTTTAAAAACTTCGGTTAAATGAATAGCCAGAGGGGAATCAAAGAAAATAGGCATTATTGGAATACGATTATTTTTTACTAAAGAATCAAGCTCAAAGAGAAGTTCTTGTGAACGTTCTAAAGAAAATGTGGGAATGATAAGTGTTCCTTTTCTTTTATAATTATCCTCAATTGTTTCTTCTAGAAATTTCCTGCGATCGTCTCTGGATTCATGATTTCTATCGCCATAGACGGATTCCATAATTAAATAATCCACGTCGGTAACTTTTTCAGGGTCAGGAAGTATTGGTGAAGGACTATTACCCAAATCTCCAGTGAAAAGAATTTTCTTCCCATTATAAATAAATAAAAACATGGCGGAACCTAATATATGTCCAGTATTTAAGAAAGACACTTCTAAATTGGGAGTTATTTTTAATTTCTCATGATATTCAAAACCTTGCCAGAGAGAAAACGCCAGTTTTATATTCTCAGGCGTATAAATTTTATCTAGATGAAGTTCTGTATTGCTAGATAATATACCCATAGTATCCTCCAACATAGGCAGAGCGAGCGATTTAGTGGGTTTTGTAGAATAAATCATTCCACGGAAACCTTCATGAATAAGTTTTGGAACACGACCCAAGTGGTCAACATGCGCATGAGTAATAAAAAGAATATCTATTCCCTTTGAATCATAAGGAAAAGGATCCCAATTGATATCGTCCGCCAATTTCATTCCTTGGGTAAGACCGCAGTCAATTAAAATTCTTTTACCGTCAGCTTCTAAAAGAAAATTGGCTCCCGTTACTGTGCCCGTCCCCCCGCAAAATGTTATTTTGGCAGTCTTTTCCATCCCATTAAAAAATTAAATTAATAAAACTTACTCTTTACTACCAGTCCGTTGATTTTCTAACGGGACAAGTAAATAAAGAATAGCACATAACCCGCCAGAAAGGTCAAAAAATATGTCTGAAGCAGTATCTAGAACATTAAAAGGATTTTGGGCAATAATTTCGTTGATCAAAATTTCAAACACTTCCCACAACACTCCAACAGTAAGTACTAAAAGCAATGTTATGAAAATGGCGCCAAGCGGGCTATCTTTAGGCGGAAAAAGATAAAGGAAGGCAAGTCCAACCCAAAATCCGCCGAGAAAATGCATAATCACGTCAAAATACCAAATGGAATAATACCAGTAGAATTTATTTGCAAAAAAATTTATTATAAGAATAAAAACAATAAGATATGCTAGGGTTTTGAAAAGCTTTTTCTTGTTCATTCACACATTATACAGTGAAATCGCCTTTTAAGAAAAAATCTCCGCCTCAGGTGGAGAGTTCTTCTTAGGACTATTTCTGATGTATTACCATAGCTCATAGCTAGGTGGGTGTCAGACGCATTTGACCAAGATCAAATCCGATCGAGATTCCCTAAAAATAGTGTTCTAGGTAATAATCGGAAATAACCCTATTTTTAGTATAGCAAGATTAGTAACCTAGGCAACTAGACAGAGACAATTTTTTGTTTCTGAATTTTTCTGCAACTAAAAACACATATAGATTCTATTCATCTACTCCGAAACGTTTGTAATCGTAGGTTTTATTGTCACCGAACCAGTGTTTTATTTCATGCTCCGCTTCTTCGGGAGTTTCGGAACAGTGAATAATATTCATCACCGCACGTTTTTCTTTATTAGCCAGAGCTGGAGAATCAATAGAAAAATCTCCGCGAATTGTGCCCATATCCGCTTTGTATGGCATTGTGTCGCCCGCAATTTTGCGAACGACATCAACAGCATGTACGCCCTGCAAAACTATTTTCACAAGCGGAGCAGATTTCATATAATCAACAAGCCATTTGCGAATTTCAGGTCCGATAACTGATGGGTCAGTTGTTCCGAAATCTGCCATTGTGTCATAGCCATATTTTTCGTAAGTTGTAAGGGTTTTATGGCCAAGACGAGTAATCCATTCTTCGTTCTTTGGATAATGATCATCCAGTTGTTTATGGTTCGGCTGGAACATTTCTAGCGCCACAATTTTCAAATCTCGCTGTTCAAAACGGCGAATAATTTCTCCCGTGAGACCCTTTCTTAC
Source organism: Candidatus Nomurabacteria bacterium RIFCSPHIGHO2_01_FULL_36_23 (assembly GCA_001786745.1). Lineage (GTDB taxonomy): Bacteria > Patescibacteriota > Minisyncoccia > Phycocordibacterales > UBA9973 > UBA9973. The sequence goes on from MFTF01000008.1 coordinate 2,098, forward strand.
CCCGTCTGGCTTTATCATCACATATGTTCTTTCCTCTTTTGGATGTTTCATATTTATCTATACTAGCAGAAAAAATAATTTTTGCAAAATTTAATTTTTAAAAATCTACTCCATCGTTTTATACCTCGCTATGATTTCATTTTCTACTTCGACGCGGTCGCGACCGTATTTGGCGTAGGAAAGTTCTTTTAAGTTATCCACTATATCTTTATTCCCCGCTTCAGGCGCTAAAGTTTTTATATTAAAAGGCTTCACCGGCTGACCATTCACTAGCATGCTCATGTAAGCATTATAATTATCAAGTTTCGTAATATCCTGCGCGGAAAAAATTGGTTTAAATTTCTGCTCCAAGAAATTAGCGTCTTCGACGCCGACGCGAAATACCGCCATTGAACCCACATTGCCAAAAACGGCATTTTTGATATTTTCTTCCAGTTGGGTGATGTATTGATGAGCAAGGTTGAGCGAAAGTCGATATTTCCTGGCCTCAGATAAAATAGAAGAAATAGAATCGGTGGTAACATTTTGGAATTCATCAATATAAAGATAGAAGTCATTCATCGGATGACCAAACATATCCACCCGCGAGAGCGCCGCCATTTGAATTTTGCCGACAAGCACCAAACCGATTAAATTAGCATTGATATCGCCCAATCGTCCCTTGGATAGATTCACTAAGAGAATTTTTTTCTCATCCATAATTTTTCTGAAATTAAAAACGGAATTCTGTTGCAACACTACCGGACGCATAATATCGTTGGAAATAAAGTTATCAAATTTTGATGAAATATATGGCACGAAGTTCGCCAGCGACTGATCCCCCGTCGTCTGTTCAGCCGAAACCCAAAACTGCTTGATAATCGGATTTTTGCATCTAGATAATTTCAAATCGCGAAATTCTTTATCGGCAAGCACTCTGGTAATCTCAAGTAGGGTTGAACCGGACTCTGGATCTTCCATTACTAAAAAAGCGCTATTTCTAAAATACTGCTCAAACATCGCTCCTCCACCTATTTTCATATCAAAAAGCTTGTTGAAAATTCCCATCAGCTCATTCACTACGAAAGTTTTTTGCTCAGGATATTTTGGATCATACTCCAGCATATTGAGTCCCATCGGTCGCGCCGTATAAGCTGGATCAAAATAAATAACGTCATCAATGCGTTCTTTTGGGATACGAGATAGAATAGTTTGAATATCAGTGCCGTGTGGGTCAATATAACAGCAACCATCCCCGTTTTTGATGTCCTGCGTTATCATATTGAGCATAATGTTTGTTTTACCTGTTCCTGTTTGACCAATAGTATAAAAATGTCTCATTCGATCTTCACGCGCCATATGAATCTCGGTATCTCTGCCTCGATAGCTATTTATTCCTAAAATTATCCCCTCTTGACCCATTTCCAAAGGAACAGGGGCAATACCCGCTTTCGCCTCTTTAAGTTGAGGCTGACTGCCTATTCCTACTGGAAAATGAAAGACTGACGCAATCTCTTTTAAATTCATAGGCAGTACTTTGTCTCCTGTGAAGGATCGATAAGAAAAATCACGAAAAAGCTTTTTTAGGTCACTTCCTGTCGCTTCTTCAAAGACAAAAGAGTTGCTGGCCGCTTCAGAAAATTGATTGAAGGAAGATTCTATTTCTTTTAATATAGTTTGCGCTCGTTCTTTGGTTTCTCCAGACGCAATAATTCGAATATTGGCTTTCATAATCGTGCTTTTTACTTTATTTCCGATCTTTTCAACCGCCCCCTCATCCACTGCGCGCCGGCCCTTCATATATTTTTCTTTATTTTCTTCTTCTTTTTTTGCGCCAAAAAGAAGTTCTTTACCTGCTTTTAAAAAAGCTTTATTGAATTTATAAAAATTATCGGCTGCATGCTTGACGGACGTTCCGTCTTTAACATCGTCTAATATCTTGTGAAATTCATTTATGAATTTATCCCCCGCAGGCGCAACCACCAGCTGAATCGCCGCTCCCTCGCCCTTTGTTTTTAATTTAGAAAATACATTAAGTATTGTATTCATAGGATCATGCTCTATGTTGTCATAAGTTTTTATTGGCATCACAGGACGCTCTGAGAAGCTGGCATAAGCGCCAACTGAACTCCCTGTTTCATTGAAAATATTATAATCATCTGGCATCTCGCGAATTTTTGCATTATGGTAAAAAGCTAAAATCTGTTTCTCAAAAAGTGAAAGATGTTTATTTGGTATTGCCGCATAGACAATTACTTCATCATTTTCCATGCTGAGAGCCACTTCCAGCGTAAAATAATTTTCTTTTTCGTTGTTCTCGCCGATAGAAATGGAATGCATGCCGGCATAAAATTGCTCCATCGCGCCGATAAATTCTTTGAAACCTTTGGACTTGTCGGCTTCATCGGTGGGGGGCGGCAATGTTATTTCAAAAAGCGTCATATTGAGAGATTTATACAATGGCGTGCCTTCTTTGAAATCAAGCGTGGCTTGACCTGTTTTTAAATATTGGATTAGAACTCGGTGAAAATCATCGTCAATGTGCGGATTCTCCATAGCAAATGCCACAGAGAGCGCATTTTTAATTCCTTTAGTGATTATAATACCCAAAAGTTCTTCCATTATACTGTCGTGGGATTCAGGCCGAAGCTGCAACACAATTCCAGCCGCTTCTTTTTCATTCAGAAGATTGCTCTTGTGAATCGCCTGTTCAGCTGGTACTTTATGATATTCTAAAATTACGTCTCTAGCCGCATTATTTTTTGCTTGTTCAATATGCCCTGCCTTAATAAGTTCTTGCTCACGAGCTCGCACGTGAGCGCGCAAAAAACTAAGCTCTTCTTCGGGCGTCTTGAATTTTGGCATTTCCTTAAAAAGAAATGGTTCCATTATTGTAATTATATACCCAAAAAAGCGGAAACGGAATTGCTTTTTCAAATGGTCTGGGGATTTTTTCCGAGGACCTGAGAAAAAGCAATTCCGCTGAAGTTAGATTTTGGTCAAAATTTCTGGCCCATCGTTTGTAATAAGGATAGTATGCTCAAAATGCGCGCTGGGTTTCCCGTCAGCTGTGCGAAAAGTATAACCATCTTTGTCTAATGTTACATTTTTTGTGCCCGCGTTTAACATGGGTTCCAGCGCGATTACCATACCCGGAACAAGCTTCACGCCTGTTCCCTTTTTTCCAAAATTAGGAATATAAGGGTCTTCGTGGATTGTTCGCCCAACACCATGCCCCGAAAGAACTTCTACAATTCCGTATCCATGGGGACGCACGAAATTTTCAATGCTGTCACCAATATCGCCAACTGTATTGCCCGCTACGGCTATATTGATGCCTGCCTGTAAAGCTTGTTCGGTAATTTTCAGGAGCTTGGCGGCAGAGGCGCTCACGGCGCCGACCGGCGCCGTGAGCGCCATGTCCGTAAAAAGACCCTTATGTTTCAGGCCTAAATCAAGCGCAACAATATCGCCTTCTTTTAAAATTCGCTTGGGGCTTGGAATGCCGTGCACTACTTCATCATTGACTGAGACACATAAAGACGCAGGAAATGGCATCTTGGCTCCTTCGGGACGATAATTTAAAAATGCCGGCTCATCGCCCATTTCTCTAATCAGTTTAGTGGCATATGTATCCAAATCTTTTGTAGAAACTCCAGGCGCCACTTTTTCTTTTATTTTATGAAGTATGGTCGCCAAACGCTTTCCGCCTTCTCGTAGTATTTCTATTTCTTCCGGTGTTTTAATGACAATCATAGATTAGGAAATTATCGTCCCTAAAAACTTTTCCCCGTTTAAATATTTTGCCAGATTATCAATCGGCTTGCCATTCATAATTATTATTTGGATACCTTCCTCTTCTGCCATTTTTGAAGCTATGGGATCAAATGGGGAATCAAGTTTTGAAGTCCATTCAGCAGGAATAATGGCTCTATAGTCTGCCCAAGAAATCTGTTCAATCTTTTTAGCATTTGGATTTTTTTGGGGGTCTGAATCATAGACATAGTCAATATTTGATAGATTTATTATCTTTTTTGCGCCAACTGTTTTCGCAGCTGTAACCGCATCCCAATCTGAACTTTTTCCGGGCTCGTAAGCTGAACCTATAACAATCGACTTTTCAAAAGAAAAATTATTTGAAAGATCCTCAATGACTTTACTATGGGCATGTTCTCCAAAAATAACCCTCAATAATTCTGCATTCAATTTTAAAGAAGCAATACCAATCCAGTCTAAATCTTCATTGGAAGGACTAGTAAGTTCTTTAGCTGCTTCATTATACCTTCGATTGATTTTACCTCCACCTGTAATAATCACAAATTTTTTACCTTTGACAATATGTGAAAGAATTAAGGTTTTAAAATTTTTTAAAAAATCTATATTTAGATCGTCCGGCACAATCAACGACCCGCCCAGTGAAATAATTATTGTTTCGTCATTCATGTTAAAAATTTAATACTTTAATAATATCTTTATGCACATTTTCAACCGTTTGTTCTCCATTAATTTCAATAAAATTATAATCCGACTTATCGCGAAAATAATCCATAGAAGGCACGACGTCCTTCTCATACCAATCTAATCTATTTTGGATTTTCTCTGGAGTATCATCGGCTCTTTTCCGTTCTATCATTCTGGCGTAAGACCAATCTTTTGAAACGTTCATTAAAATAATGTTGCGTTTTTCTATTTTGTAAAAATCAAAAGCAGAATCAAGGGCTATGGACTCCGCTTCTCTGCGACACACTCCGTCGAAAACTAAATCTTCTTTACCGAAAAAATTTTTCACTAAAGTTTGTGTCCAAAGCCAAATCGGCAAGAAGACAGGAATAAGCGCTCCTTCTCTTAGAATATTTCCAGCTAGCATGCTGGAAGTATTATTCGTTTTTATAAATTCCCTAAATAGACTGCCTGTCTCAACATACAAAACCTTTCTTCTTTGTGATTCTAAAAAATTAACCAGAAGTTTTGCCTGAGTGCCTTTCCCGCATCCAGATCGCCCAAAAAAGACAAAAGCTTGTGAATTCATAGTGAAAGAATACACAATTTTTCAAAAAAAATCAAGGATTAATACTCCCGCATGGAAATTTGCGCGTCTATTTTTTTTATCAGGTCAAGAACAACAGAAACAACGATGAGAATAGATGTGCCTCCGATAGCCAGAGAAGCAATGCCTGTTATGTGTTGCATAATGATAGGCAAAACGGCGATAAAACCAAGAAAAACTGCTCCGAGCAATGTAATACGGCTTAATACTTTTGAAATGTAATCGGAAGTTGATGCTCCAGGACGAATACCCGGAATGAAAGCGCCGTTTTTTTGTAAATTGGTGGAAAGCGCTTCTGGATCAAAAGTAACCGCAGTATAAAAGTAAGTAAAGAGAAAGACTAAAATAAAATACAATACCGCGTAAAGTATTGAAGTCTGTGAAAATGCAACAAGTATCTGAGAAATTTTTACCAAAATTATATTGCTGAAACGTGATAGAAAAGTGCCAATCATAACCGGAAAAAGTAAAATGGAAAGCGCAAAAATTATTGGAATTACTCCGGCTTGATTTACACGAAGGGGTAAATAAGTGGAGCCACCACCATACATTTTCATACCCCGGACACGTTTGGCATAAGTAACTGGAATCGGACGTTCAGCTTCAGTAACAAAAACAATTCCTGCTATAATCAGCACGCCAGCTACGGCAAACATAAGAAAAAGCGGAACTTGAGAGACATCAAAAGTAAAAATAAGCTGACTGACTTCTGAAGGAAGCCTAGAAACAATACCAGCGAAAATTATAAGCGATACTCCATTACCAATGCCAAATTCAGATATAAGTTCGCCGATCCACATTAACAACACTGCTCCGGCAACCACAATTGTCAAATTTGTAATTCGATCAAAGGCTGTCAAATTAACCAAAATGTTCTGGTTTTCCAAAATCGCCAGAAGACTGAAACCTTGAATCAGCGCCAAGGGAACAGTGAGTAATCTGCCATATTGGGTAAATTTTTTTCTGCCGGCCTCGCCTTCCTCATGGTAAATTCTTTTAAGGGCTGGAACCATAATAGTTAAAAGTTGCATAATAATTGAACCAGTGATGTAAGGGCCAACACCAAGCATTATTATAGAAAGATTGGAAAGTCCGCCTCCTGAAAATATATTTAAAATACCAAAAAATTGATTATTGGAAAGAAATCGATTAAGCTCAGCTGTATCAATACCTGGAATAGGAATAGCCGAAAGCAACCTAAATACTATTAACGAAAAAAGCACGAATAAGACTCTTTTTCTTAGAGTGATATCTGTCCAAATCAATTTCATTTTATTCAAAAAATTTTGCATTGCACTTTATAAATTTTATAATTATCTACTTTATAATTATCTTCCCTCCTTTAATGCCAAGACGCTTTCTGATTTCTGAGAATGTTTCTATCTTTCCATCTTTAGAAAGAATTTTATCTTTACGCAGTTCAAATGGCTTGCGAACAGATTTGAATTGATACCCGCGATTCTTCGGCAACTTCTTAATAATATCACGAAGTTCTGGGCGACGTTTATTGCCCGCGCGAGCTGTTTGTCCTTTGCCTCCACGACCTGAAGTTTTAGCGTGCTTGCCTCCACGACCCACCAGTCGATCTCTTTTGTTCTTATGTTGCCTTTTTAAATTATGTATCTGCATGAAAATTTATTGTTCCCCGCCTGCAACGTTATGCGTGGCATTGCGGGCAGGTTTTTCCACTTCGGGAATAACGATTTCTTGGTTGGTAATAACAATACTTTCTGGAATTATTTTTGCATACTTTTTAGAAATAACTGAAAGCGCCTTCACAACCGCCTTAGCATTGTTTAATTTATTCTTGCTATTAGATAAAATTTTTCCCGTAATGTCTTTCATGCCGGATAATTTTACTATATCGCGGACTACTGAACCGGCTACAAGTCCACGACCTTTGTTGGGTAATAGCTTAACATGTGAGCTTGAAAATTTAGCAGAGAGCTCGTGGGGAATAGACATAGTTTTTGTGAGATTCAATCTAATCATATTTTTCTTAGCATTTCTGACTGCTTTGTTGATTGCCAGGGCAGTATCTCCCGCTTTTCCCAAACCCAAACCAATAGATCCTTTTTTATCCCCAGCCACCAATGCAACACTAAAAGAGAATCGACGTCCTCCGGCTACGACTCTAGTAACACGACGAATATTTATAATCTTTTGGTCAAATTCCGGTTTTGATCGACCAAAAGAAGAAGATCGACGTCCACTATTCTTTTTTTCTTTTCCTTTTTCCATCCCATTATAAATTTTAATTAATAATTTTTATTTACTATACCCCCCGTTTGCTGAATTTATAACGGGAAAAGTATATTTCTAAAATTTAAGACCTGTGGCTCGCGCCTCATCCGCAACTGATTTTATTCGTCCGGTGTATTTAAATCCATTTCGATCAAAAACAACTTTATTAATTTTTGCCTTTAAACAAGCTTCGCCAATCAAGTGACCTACTTCTTTAGCTCTTTTCGTCTTTGTACTTTTGATTATTTTCAGGTCGCTGGCTTGCACTAAAGTTTTTCCCGTTATGTCATTAATTACTTGCGCATAAATAAATTTATTTGAACGAAAAACAGTAAGACGCGGACGCGTTTCAGTGCCTTTAACCTTTACTTTAATTTTTTTCTTCAATCTTATTCTTTTGTCTATTTTTTTAATCATTGTTTTGTGATAGAGTTTTAGCCTCTTTATAGAGTCTAAACCTCTATCTCCTTTTATACTGTCTTCTTTCCTTGTTTGCGTCTAATAACTTCTTTTTCATAACGCATCCCCTTGCCCTTGTAGGGCTCTGGTTTTTTTAATGCGCGCAGGCCGGCTGTAAAGCTTCCGACTAATTCTTTATCAACTCCAGTAATTGTAATATTGTTTTTCTCGGCCGTAGCGATGATTCCATCTGGAATAGGTACAATTACGGGATGAGAAAACCCTAAAATAAAATGAAATTCTTTACCTCCGCCTGCGTGAGTAGGCTTTATCTCAAATTTAAATCCTACCCCCTCTAGAATAAGTTTTTTCTGATATGGTGTAACAACACCCTTAATCATATTTTTTATATGTGAAGCATAAGTGCCCCAAAGAGATTTTGAAAATTTATCATTTCTCTTTACATTAAGAGTTACTATTTTGTCTGTGACGGTAATAATAATATCATCTCTGAAATTTTTAGTAACTGTTCCTTTTGGACCTACAACTGTCAAAACAGCGCCAACTTGACTGACCTTAACTCCCGTCGGTATTATTATTTCTTGTTTACTTATTCTACTCATATAATTTTTCAGGTGTTGGACACCCGTAAAACAGGTGTCCAACACCTGAACTACCAAATTCTAAATAATGCTTCGCCCCCGACTTGTTCTTTTCGCGCTTCTTTGCCTGATAAAATTCCTTTGGGTGTTGAAAGCACAAGAAGCCCCGATCCGTTTCTAACCGAATGAATATCTTTCATTCTAAAATAAACACGACGAGACTGTTTTGAGATTCTCTCTACCTCTGTAATTTTTGGCTTTTTATCCATATAAATCAATCCGACCTCAAGTATTGGCTGATTTTTTTTTTCGCCCGAGGCGGATTCGCCTTTGGCGGAAATTTTTTTTGAAATAGAACCCACATATCCTTCTTTTTTCAAACATTCCGCAATGGCATTTTTTATTTTAGAATACGGAAAAAATACAGCTTCTTTACCAGCCAAGCTTCCATTCTTCATTATTATTATCATGTTTGAAATTGAATCCATAATATTTCGGGTGTTGGACACCCGACAGATGTCCAACACCTACCAACTTGACTTGCGAACACCTGGGAGCATCCCCTCATTCGCCAATTCTCGAAAACAGATACGACACAAACCAAAATCCCTTATAAAAGCATTACCTCGACCACAGCGAAAACATCGGTTTTTTTGCCGAGTGCTAAACTTCGGTTTCTTTTTACTTCTTGCGACAACTGATGTTTTTGCCATAATTAAAATCGCCTATTTGTATAGATGATATCGTGTATCTTTTCTTAAAACTTTATTAAATAAGCCTTAAGGAGAAATACAGATCAACCTATTTTTAGACTTTTTTATAATAGCAAATTTAAGAAAAATAGTCAATAAAAATCCCCGATAGCAAGGACAGTCCAGAGAGAAGTAGTAAGGACTGTCTTTGCTACATGTTGCTACATGCTACACTTCTTGCTACACTTTTCTATTACTTTTCTGGAGTCGTAAAATTAATATACTCCTAAATCCCTCACATATCGGAGACTATCATTCCAACAATCTAGATATCGTGTATAAGAACCCCCAGGAGCTTCTAGCTCGGTAAATAGTAGATAATGACCATTGAGACTGCAAGTTGCATATTGACCATAATTTACGCCACTAGTTCTGCCTGCAATATACCAATGGCCGTTGTAAACACTAGTATTTAGAGGATCTATGGGCATACTGGATATATAATTGTTAGTAATAAGATCGGATGAAAATTGTGGGGTCCAAGGTACCCCGTTATAGGTATTACCGTCACTAGGAAAAATCCCCTTATCAGTGTAATAAGATAAAATTGCTACTTCCAGGGTGTGTAGATCTGATTTTCTTCTTGCATCCCGTGCTTTAGCTCTAGCCGACCCTAAAGAAGCAAAAACGACAGACGAAAGCAAACTAATGATAGCAACTACTACAAGTAGTTCTATGAGGGTAAAACCTTTTTTAAATACATTCTTTTTTGTTTGCATGTAATTTTTACTGTATAAACTGTGATTGATCAATATTAATCGGTATTGGTGTTGTTTTTTTTGTTCCCCCAAAAAACAAATAAGCTGAAATAAGGAAAGCAATTACAGCAAAAGCCAGAAGAAAATATTCCGCTTGTCTTTCATCTTTAATCACTCCGCCAGAATACTTTGTTACCCATCCCACGATTTTTGGAGTGGCTGTTTCGCGATAATACTTCACCGCTTTCCAACTGTTAGTGTCAGTTTCGGTGTCAGTGTCAAATTTTACGTCTGATGCTTTATTGTTTTGATCCATAGATAGTATATATTATATATCAACCTTAAAAAATTGCAAAAAGTTATCAACACATGAAGTTATCCATAAAAACAAAAGCTTTTATTTTTTCTTCTCCCCGCCGGCAAAAGCTATGCTTTGGCATTGCGGACAGGTTCTTCCTTTTTGAAAGGAATACCCAATAACTTAAAGAAGGCACTGCCTTCTTTTTTGTTCTTAGCGCTGGAAACGAGGGTAATAGACATGCCAAAAACATCTCGAATGTCTTCGTCGGCTGTTTCTGGAAAAATAGTATGCTCTTTTATGCCGATAGTTAGATTGCCCATATTATCCACTGCCTTACGAGCAATACCACGAAAATCCTTTGTACGAGGAAGAGCAACATTTATAAGCTTCTCTAAAAAAGCATACATTCGGTTGCCTCGCAAGGTAACAACAATCCCGATCGGATCACCTTGACGAATTTTGAAGGAAGCGATTGATTGCTTGGCACCCCTTAAAGCTGATTTTTGTCCGGTAATTTTTGCTAAACGATCTCCGATAACATCATTTTTATTCTTATCTTTCTTAATAGCAGTACCAGTGCCTACATTGATCACAATTTTCTGCATCCTAGGCGTAGCCATAGTATTTTTATAATTGAAAACACTTTTCATTTTCTCAAATGCTTCCATTTCTTTTTCTTTTACAGTTAAATGTTTCGTCATATGTTTTATTTGCATATTCAATCTATTTTCTTAACATTTGAAGCATGTATCGGCATTGCAATATTTATCATTGATCCCTTTTCTCCGGACTTTCTGGGACGCTGGTGTTTTTTCATCATATTCAATCCCTCTAAAATTACTTTATTTTCACTAACCAAAACACGGATAATTTTACCCTTTTTGCCTTTATCTTTGCCTGTTATTATGATCACATTGTCTCCTTTTTTTATGTGCATTGTATGTATTCCAGGTGTTGGACACCTGTTTCAGGTGTCCAACACCTTATATTAACTTAAATCACCTCTTGCGCCAAGGAAATTATTTTCTGAAAACCTTTCTCGGCGAGCTCTCTCGGAATTGGTCCAAAAACACGTCCAGCTTTTGGATCAAGTTTGTCTTTTTCTAAAATAACCACGGCATTATCATCAAAACGAATATAAGATCCGTCTTTCCTTCTGTAGGCACTTCTAGTACGCACGACAACAGCTTGATGTATATCCTTCTTTTTAACGCCTTTTCTGGGACTCGCGACTTTTACTGAAATAACTACCAACTCACCGAGAGTCGCATATCTCTTCTTGGAACTCCCTAAAATCTTAAACACCTTTCCTAGGGTGCCTCCAGCATTGTCTGTTATTTTTACCAATGTTTCATTTTGTATCATAAAATTAAATTACTTTAAATCTCTTATCTTTTGAAATCGGTTTTGTTTCCATTATTTTTACCATATCTCCTGTTTTGTGTTTATTTTCCTCATCATGCGCTTTGTATTTCTTATTAACTTTATAAAATTTTCCATATAAAGGATGTTTAATAAATCTGGAAACGGAAACAACAACGGTCTTATCCATTTTATCTGAAACAACCATTCCCCTTAAGATGTTTCCTTTATTTTCTATATTGTTTTGTTTTACTTTTATTTTCATTATATTTACTTTATGAACTTTATAACCCTGCCGGCAGACAGGTTTCTACTTTTTATGGTTTATTTCTGTCAATATTCTAGCTATTTGTTTTTTAAAATTTCCCAATTCTTTTACATTTTTCGACTTTGACCCTTCGGATTTAAATCTTATAACTCTTATTTTCTCCTGTAAAACAGCAAGCTCTTTCTTAAGCTCGTTTATTTTTATTTCTTTTAAATTTTCTTTTTTCTTTGTCATACTTATTTCGGGTGTTGGACACCCGACGGATTTAATTTTACTGTTTGTGAACTCTAGAAATAATTCTAGCTTTAATCGGCAGTTTAGTGCCGGCTTTTCTTAATGCTTCATGGGCAATTTTTTCCTCTACCCCATCCACTTCAAAAATAATACGCCCGGGCAAAACATCAAAACAATATCCCTGTGGGTCTCCTTTTCCTTTTCCCATACCCATTTCTGCGGCCTTGGAAGTATAGGGGCGATCCGGGAAAATTCGAATCCAATATTTGCCGACCTTAGTCAGCGTTCGAGATATTACTTTTCTGGCGGCTTCAAGCTGGATGGATTTCACGCGCGCTTGCGTCTCTGATTTTAGACCAAAAGAACCAAAAGCCAGCTTACTTCCCCTCGTGTCCGACGTTATTGTCTTCGGATTCGAGCGCATGGTCTGCCATTTTCTAAATTTTACTTTTTTGGGTAATAACATGGCTAATTTTTAATGAGCGAAGCGATTATAAAAATCGCCACCCCGCCCCACTTTATTAATTACTTTTATATTAACATTATTCATAATTTTTTTAATTTATTTTCCTTTACCACTATAAACTAATCAATAAAGTGGGGCTGGGGTTTCAAAAAACATAGTCACTTCGTTCCTTGTTTTTGTGAAAAAATTTTACCGCGGTAAATCCAAACTTTTATACCCACAACGCCATATGATAGTGTGGCTCGCTCACGCTTAAAATCTATGTCCGCGCGAAAAGTCTGAAGCGGAATAGAGCCCCGTTTGAGTTCTTCTGTGCGAGCAATATCGGCCCCGCCCAACCTGCCCGAGAGAACTATTCTGGCGCCTTCTACTTCGCGCGCTGTCATAACTTTTTCAATAATTGTTTTGATAACTCGACGGTAGGGCATTCTTTTCTCTAATCCTTCGGCAATCATATATGCCACAATCGCGGCATCAGCTTCTGGGTTTGAAACTTCAATAATTTCAAGTTTAAAATCTTCTGGCTTTACAAGTTTCAATTTATCCATTTTCTTTAAAATATCTTCCTTAAGCTTAGTGGCGCCTTCACCATTTCGACCAATGATAAGCCCCGGTCGAGAAGTTCTAATGATAAATCTAGTGGCTTTTCTACTTCTTTCAATTTCAATTGTAGATATATACATACCTCGTAATTTCTTTTCCAAATATTGACGTATGAGAACATCCCCTTTTAAGTAAGAAATATATTTCTTCGGGTCAGCAAACCAACGAGATTTCCAGTCTCTTAATATAATCAATCTATGGGCATATGGGTGAACTATTTTACTCATGTTACTTTTCAAGAACGGTTCTTTTATTACTTTTCTTTACTGCCATTACCTTTTCTCCTAATACTAAATTTAAATGGCTTGTGCGTTTATTTATCCTGTGCCCCGTGCCCATAGCCGCTGGCATCATTCTTTTCATGGTTATGCCTTTATCCACTCGCAATTCTTTTATAAATAAATTTTCTTTTTCTATTCCCGTTTGTTTCGCATTAGCAACCGCTGAAAGTAAAAGCTTCTTAATCGGAAAACCGGCGCGCTTCGCCAAAAAATCAAGCTCGGCAATGGCTTCTTCCACATTTTTCCCCCTAATTAATCCAGCCACTAAACGAACTTTTCTGGGAGACTGTCTGTAATTTTTTAAAAATGCTCGCATTGTTTTATTTATTTCAGGTGTTGGACACCTGAAACAGGTGTCCAACACCTTATATTATAATTATTTAGTCTTTTTTGCATCAGCTGTGACCTCGGTCGCGGATTTGGCTTGAATTATTTCAGCTTCTTTTTTCTTTTGTTCCAGTTCTTTCTGCATTTTTCCACCATGTTTTGTAAATTTTCTAGTCGAAGAAAATTCCCCCAATCTATGCCCGACCATGTCTTCAGTAATTAAAACTTCTATATGAGTTTTGCCATTATGAACGGCAAAAGTAAAGCCCAGCATTTCAGGAGATATAACACAAGCTCTTTTCCAGGTCTTGATAACTGGGGTTTGTAACGGATTTTTACCAGCAATCTTTTTGAGTAGCTTTTCATCCACATATATGCCTTTTTTGATTGATCGAGTCATATGTGATTTTCCTGTACAAACAAAACGGCTCTCATTTGAGCCTTAAAATTATAGTAGCAAATTAAGGAATAATGTCAATTGTTGTTACATTAAGTAAGAATAGCGATGGGGCACCCGATATTACTCAGAGTGCCCCACTCAATCATCGCCCGTTTTTCTTCTTTGGTTGCCACCTTTTTCTGGGTGGCCTTTTTTTCCCATCCCTGAAAAGCCACCTCGCTCTCACGTATGTGGGAGCCCCCAAAAAAGCTTTTGACGCCCTAGACATAGGGATTTGTCCTCCTTTTCATAATATTTATAACATTTCAACAAAATAAATCAAGTAAAAATGTGGGTAGTTACTTATTCTTCCCAATTCTGCGCCTTGAGATGATAAAAACATTTGAGTATTTCTTCGGACCACGAGTTTTGCGTCCGCCAGTAACCTTGCCCCACATTGTCTTTGGGCGCTTGGTTCCGCGTCCTTGCCGACCTTCCCCGCCTCCGTATGGATGATCAACCGGGTTCATGGCAGTTCCGCGAACTGTTGGTCTTATTCCCTTCCAACGAGAGCGCCCAGCTTTACCATAATTTTCCAAATGATGCTCTTCGTTAGAAACAGTACCAATGGAAGCCCAGCAGTTTTCATTTATTTTTCTGATTTCAGTTGAAGGCATTTTAAGATTGGCGTACCCGTCAGCATTGGCAATTACTTGGGCAAAAATTCCTGCCGAACGACCAATTTTCGCGCCACCTTGTGGTTTTATTTCAATATTATAAACAAAAGTTCCGACTGGAATATTTTTAAGGGGCAACCTATTGCCCGCCACAAGTGGAGCTTTTGGAGAAACAATAAAAGAGTCCCCGGATTTAACAGATTTTGGTAATACCACATATCTTTTTTCTCCATCTTTGTAGACAGCCAATCCGATAAAAGCTGAACGATTTGGGTCATATTCCACAGATTTTATCTTGGCTGGAATTTCTTTTTTATCGTATAAAAAATCAATCTCGCGATACAGGCGCTTGTGTCCTCCGCCTTTGTGCCTCATAGTGATCCGTCCCTGACTGTTACGCCCAACCGAACGTTTAAAACCATAGGTTAGAGATTTTGTCGGTAAAGACTTTTTTGTTAAAACGTCACGATAGGTGACATTCGTCATTTGTCTTCTGGATTTACTTGTGGGTTTGTAGGTTTTCATAAATATGTTTTAGGTGTTGGACACCTATCAGGTGTCCAACACCTAAATAAATTCAATTTTGTCGCCCTTCTTTAAATAAACAAGAGCCTTTCTGCCTCCGCCCCTGACACCCATTTTTCCTTTGGAAACAATGTGTTTTCTGGGTATTGATAAAATATTTACTTTAACAGGATTTATTTTATAAAGCGTAAATACAGCTTTCTTTATTTCTGTTTTGTTGGCAGAAGAAGAGACATCAAAGGTGTAGATATTATGTTCTTGGGTAAAAGAAGCTTTTTCTGTAACTCTTGGATTTTTAATAATTGTTTTTATGGTCATATAATTTCTTGCGAAGATTCCTAGGTGTTGGACACCTTTTAAGGTGTCCAACACCTAGGGTTATCCTCTTGATTCTAAAAACTTCACGCTTTCGGTGGGATTTTCTATTAAAAGGTACTGATGATTTAATACGTCAAATGGATTTAAATTTTTAAGAAAAACTATTTCAAGTTGAGATATATTTCTAAAACTTTTTTCTGTTTTTTCATTTCGTCCATAGAGAGCGGTAAGAACTTTGGGTTTTTTGTGTTTGTTTGTAAGTATTTTAAATCCGCCGGCTTTGACTAAATTATTCATTACCTCCACACCTGCTTTTGTTTTTATGGAAGGTAAACTAAGCAAATCAACAAAAAGTATCTCCCCGTCTTTTAATTTTTTTGAGAGCACAGAAAAGAGCGCTTGCGCGCGCATTTTCTTTGAAATTTTTCTCTTATAATTTTTCTCCGCAAGCGGACCATGAGTAACACCTCCACCAACCCAAACAGGACTTCTGGAAGATCCATGACGAGCTCTACCTGTCCCTTTTTGTTTCCAGGGTTTCCTGCCCCCACCCCTAACTTCTCCACGGTCTTTAGTGTCGGCGGTGCCGGCGCGCTTATTGCTACGCATCCCTTCTACAACTTGATGAACCAAGTCAGCGCGCCACTTAGCGGCAAAAACTTTTGCAGGAAGAGATATCGTTCTCGTTTCTTTTCCTTTTTGATTGTAAATTTTTGCTTCCATTGTTAAGTTTTTTCAAAAAAGCCCCCTTGAAGGGCTTTCTTAATCTACTCTTTTTTGGATAAATAGTCAATAAAAAATTACAAGCTCCGTTCTTTAATTTCTGCGTCTCTTAAGATATTTTTTAGAATTTTGGGATGAATTATTTTTGATGCATGATTCGGAATAGTAATGCGAACTCCTTTTTTATTATAAAAAATCATATGGCTTCCACTCTGGCGGGACAGAGAAAATCCTTTAGATTCTATAATTTTCCTAATCTGTCGAGCGGTGAAACGTAAAGATTTAGGGGACATGAGCTATGCTACTGCAATCTGAAAATTAGAAAGACTGAAAGATCTTTCCGGGGCATTTAATTTTTCTCTTCTTGCCGTTCTATCTTCCAAATTAAGCTTAATAGCGTCTTTGATATTTTTTACCACCTCTTCATATGTCTTGCCCTGTGTATAGCAGCCCTGCAAATCCAAACACTCGGCCACAAAGCCGTTTTTATCTTGCTCTATAATGACTGAAAAATTTTGAATTTTCATATTTATATTCTAACAAATTCCACAAAAAAAACACAACATTGACAACCTGCGCACGATGAGGATTCGTACTTGGTGATTTATTGTGATTTTGGTTGGGTTATTACGTAGACGGTTACTAAGACGACGGCCACTATAAATACTGTATTAAATGAAGGAATATTCCAGCCCAGGAAATCATTTAAAAACATTAGTGTTTAATCCAATAATAACTCCCGTAAGTCTAAACGCTAATTTCTTCATGTTTATATTTTAGCAAATCCTAAAACGATAGCAATAATTTCATTAGCTAGATACCGTAGATAGCGCCTAAGGCGCTATCTGCTTATAACTTCCACCAAACTGCCACGCCGACCTGCAACTGCTCCTTTTATGAGCATTAAATTATTTTCTTTATCCACAAAAACAACTTGCAAATTTTTTTGTGTAACGCGTTCGCCACCCGTCCTGCCCGGCATTCTCATACCTTTAGGAACATGAGTACGCAGTCCTCCACCGATTGACCCTGCCTCTCTTTCTGAATGCTTCTGACCATGGGTACGCGGACCACCATGAAAACCATGACGCTTTACAACACCCTGAAAACCTTTACCTTTTGAAATGCTCGAAACTTGTAATTTATCACCTGGAACAAAAACCGAAATATCAATACTGTCGCCCTTTTTTACATCTATTTTGTCTGTAGGTTTAAGTCTAAATTCTTTAAGAGTTTTAAAAAGTTCACCCGTAACTCTAGTCATAACTCCAGTTTGAGCTTTATTAATTCTTTGTTTTTTTCCTACTCCAAAACCTACCTGTACGGCATTATAACCATCTTTGGATTTTTCAAAAACTCTTGTCACTGTCACAGGTCCCGCAGAAACTAAGGTCACTGGAATAACCAGACCTTCTTCAGAGAAATACTCCGTCATTTTTTCTTTTGTTCCCAATATAAATTTCATTGTTTTCTTTACAGTCCGCCAGGAGCGGATTTTGAAAATATAGTCGCTTTGCTCCTTATTTTCTACAACATTTTAACATCAATATCAATTCCGGAAGGAAGTGATAAATTAGTCAGCGCTTCAACTGTCTTTCCATTTGGATTTATAATATCAATCAATCTTTTGTGCACTCTTATTTCAAATTGTTCCCGTGTATTTTTGTAAATAAATGGAGAACGATTAACTGTATATTTTTTAATTTCAGTGGGTAAAGGTACCGGGCCCACAATTACTGCATCATAGCGCACAGCGGTATCCATAATCTGTTTAACCGAGCTATCAAGAATTTTACTTTCATACGCTCGTACACGTATGCGAAGCACTACTTTATCTTCTTTTCCAATAATATGGACAGGTTTTTTCTCTTTTTTAACAGAGACTTTTGGCAATCTTACATTAACCTTAGTCGGGGTCTTAGGTTTTTTTATTTTTACTTCTTTAGTTACCATAAAATTAACGGATTTTATGCAAGAATTTTTATAACCACTCCAGCGCCAACGGTTTTACCTCCTTCACGAATAGCGAATCTCTGTGCTTCCTCCAGCGCAACTGGAGTAACTAATTTAACTGTAATCTTTACCGTATCTCCGGGCATAACCATCTCTGTTCCTTCAGCTAGAGTCACATCACCAGTCACATCAGTCGTTCGAATATAAAACTGCGGCTTATAACCTTTAAAGAAAGGGGTGTGGCGTCCGCCTTCTTCTTTTTTTAAAACATATATCTCAGCGGTAAAGCTATCGTGCGGAGTAGTTGTCCCGGGTTTACAAAGCACCTGCCCGCGAGTTATGTCTTCTTTCTTTAGACCGCGTAGAAGCACACCGGCATTATCTCCCGCCATACCTTCTTGCAGATTTTTATTAAACATTTCAATTCCAGTAACTGTTGTTTTTTGAGTTGGTTTGATTCCAACGACCTCCACATCTTCGCCAACTTTTACTATACCTCTTTCAATCTTTCCAGTCACAACTGTACCTCGGCCCTCAATAGAAAAAATGTCTTCAACCGGCATAAGAAAAGGCTTGGCTGTATCACGAACCGGAATTGGAATATAAGTATCAAGCGCATTTACAAGTTCAAGAACTTTTTTTGCCCATTCATCATCAAGTGATTTTGATTCAAGGGCCTTAAGCGCAGAACCGCGAATAACCGGAGCGCCAGCGCCATCAAAACCTTGCTTGGTTAGAAGTTCGCGTATTTCTTCTTCCACTAAATCAATCATGTCTTTATCATCAACCATGTCGCACTTGTTTAGGAAAACTATTATCTTTGGCACACCAACTTGCTTTGCCAAGAGAACATGTTCACGAGTCTGGGGCATAGCGCCATCAGTCGCCGCAACCACCAAAACGGCGCCATCCATTTGAGCGGCACCAGTAATCATGTTTTTAATATAATCAGCATGTCCCGGAGCATCAATATGCGCGTAGTGGCGGGCATCTGTTGAGTACTCGTTATGAGAAATGTTAATGGTAATTCCGCGAGCTTTTTCTTCAGGGGCATTATCAATCTGATCAACTCCGCGAAGACGAACTTGCTTGCCGGCCATATTTAACACATGCAATATTGCCGCAGTCAAGGTAGTCTTGCCATGGTCAACGTGACCAATGGTTCCGACATTGATATGCGGTCTGTCTCTTTTAAATTCTTCTGCCATAAAATTTATTTTTAATAATGAGAACTCAGCGTACGAGAACCAGTCGCTAAGGCCTAATCACTAACGATATTAATACTAATAATTAAAAAACAAAACAAAAACTGCCAAAAGTGCAGTTCTGTTTATATTATCAGATTAAAAAACATTGTCAAATAGATTTAAAATTTTTTAGTTAACCTTAAGCGCATCACCTGAAAGTTGGCATCCTGCTTTGAATTGATATGTATTTGAGCATGTTACTTCAATGTATAAATCATCTAAATTTTCTCCGGCTTGCGGTGTCCATGTTTCTTGTCCGTCATTAGCAGTATCCACGGCAATTGTTCTTACAATTTCAAATTGTCTTGGAGAATCTGAAGTTTTTCGAATCAAATTGATATTAACTCCAGTATTTGTCGGGTAGTTGCTTGTTTGCCAAATAACAGTTTTGGCTCCGGCAAGCACGGCTGAAGCTGTTGAAGTGTCGTCGGCTATGGACAGCGTAGAAACTGTTGCTGTACCAGTTATAGTTTCTTTTTTAGGTAAATAATAAACCCAGAAAACAATTCCAAGAATGATGATTATTAAAAGCACAATGTATGTATTCTTATTCATGTTTATATTATATATTATTAATAAATAACCCACAAGAGCATTATATCATATTATCATAAAAATTGCAAGTTTATCTGTATTTCTTAATTTCTTTATAAAGTTTTCGAGCTTCTTCTTTTGGATTGTCATTAAAAATTATACCACGAGAAGAATTGATAATAAGACCGAGACCTTTGCTATTCAAACCTGCTTTTAAAACAGCCCTCAAGTCCCCTTTCTGAGCGCCAATACCCGGAACAAGAAAGGTCATATCTCCTGTAAGGTTTCTGATCTTTTTCATTTCTTTTGGATAAGTCGCTCCGACAACTAACATGCAGTTTTTGTTTTTATTCCAATCTTTTGATACTTTCTCTGCCACAACCTGCCATAAGGGCTTGCCTTTCATCTTTAAATCCTGAAATTCCCCGGCGCCGGAGTTGGATGTTCGGCAAAGAATAATGCAACCCTTTTCTTTTCTATCTAAAAACGGAAGCAAGGCTTTCTTTCCTAAATATGGATGAAGAGTAATAGCATCAAAACCAAACCAATCAAAGAGTGAATCCACATATCCTTGATTGGTATTGCCTATATCCGCTCTTTTACAATCGCAAATTAAAAACACATCAGGATAATTTTTTTTGAGATAATTTATCGTCATTTTTAATTCTTTAATCCCTTTATCCCCTCGCGCTTCATAAAAAGCAATGTTTGCCTTAAAAGTAGCCGCATATTGATGTGTTTCTTTTATGATCCACTTGTTAAATTCAAATTGCGGAAATTTCATTTTTAAAAAATGTTTTGGAATTTTCGTAAAATCCGTATCTAACCCGACACACAGAAGTGAATTAATTTTCTTAGCTCTTTTGTTGTACTTATCAATGATCGACATATTAAGTTTCTTTTAAAACATAATCTTTAGCGAATTTTCCATATTCTAATGATTTTTTGTAATCTTGTTTGGTTATTAACTTCTTCAAGAGATATAAATTTAAAATATCTTTGAAGCCTAAAATGTTAATCAAATCAAATTTTAGTTTTTTTAATTTCTCTTTTCCTCCTTCTTCCCGATCCACTACCACTATAATTTTAGGTATAACTTTAAGGCCATTTTCTTTCAAAACTTTTATGGCTTTAATCTTGGTAAAAGCATAACTTGAGACAACATCATCAATAATCAAAACTTTTTGCCTGTTTTTAAAAGCGCCATTTATGCTTTGCTTGACCCCGTGATTCTTTTTAATTCCCTTGAGGGCTTCTGATCTAATTGAAATCATTGGAATCTTTGTTATGTCTGAAATAGTTGTTGTAATTGGAGAGATTGATTGCGGTAAATCGACTAAAATATCCGGTCTTAATTTTTTAACAATGGGAACAATTTGTTTAGCAATATTTTTTCTAATTCTTGGATCGCGAAAAACATCTCGAAGATTTAGGTAATTCGGACTGAGAGGTGCTTCCGGATGCTCCGCGTGAAGATTAAACTTAAACCCTTCTTTGGAAAATTTTATGGCCTTGGATTTATAGAAATCCAGCGCTATTTGTTGTAATTTTTTATCCATAAATTTATCTTAACCCTCCTTCGCTAAAAAGCTACGGGTGGGCAAGCCTTTCTTGTATCTCCTTTGCAAGGTACGGATTCCACATAGCTCCAGTGGCCGACATTACGATATCCGCTCCGGCATTTCTATATTCAAAAAAATTATCTACTGTAGTTACTCCACCGACACCAATTATAGTATAAGAATATCCTAATTCTTCGCGAATTTTTTTTAATTTTTTTACCATATCGATCCCTGCCCATTTGATGGCATGACCGCAAACTCCGCTTCGTAATCTACCCTCTCCCAGCAACGCCTGCTCGCCTTTTTCATCCACAATTTCCGCAGAAATTGTATTGATAGCAGAAATACCTTGAACGATCTTGCCAATTTCTTTTACAAAATTTCGCAATGCTTCGTTATCTTTAAAATAAGCAATTTTAATAATTAAAGGAATTTCTCCAACAACTTCTTTTATCGCTCTGGCTACTTTCACGCTTCGCTTTGTATCGTAACAAAGTAAATTTGCTGTACCTTCATTTGGACAACTAAAATTAACTTCAATTACTTTTACTCCGGTATTTCTTAGCAGTTGAGCAGTCGTTCGAAAATCATTAATAAATTCTTCAGTATTTTGCCCTTCTTTTTTTGTTCCCTGAAAAGAACCGACAACAATTTGCCCCGGACGCGTATTTTCAACCACCTTCGCCAAATCTTTTTGCCAAAATTCTGGATCAAATGATGGCACGCCAAAGGAATTGGTAATGGAAAGAGGTTGGCTATACTCGTGATTTGCAATTAGTTTGTTCCGCGCTAAATCTTCAGTTAAATCGCCATCAACTTTTACCGATAAAACATTCGGCCATGGATGGCAAGGATATTTCGCGCTACGAACTGTTTTATAAACACAAATATCAAAACCTTTATCTAGCGCCGCCTGCACAAATTTTCCATTTATGAGCGGTCCAGCCGGAATACCAAAAGGCGAATTTACTTTGAACCCTAGAAAGTTATATTTTGGTCCATTTGTGTCAAGGGGCATCCTTGACACTTTTCCATCAGCGAAAGCACCAAAAGGCCCAGCCTTAAAATTTTCCTCATAGGATTTTTCGGGGTCATAGAATGGTTCAAGAAGCATCTCACTATTTTATCAAAAAAAGTACTAAAAATCTATTTCCTTGCCGCAATGATAGTTTCGGCAACATTTTGCGGAACAATATCGTAACGGAAGAATTCCATGGTGAAAGAAGCGCGGCCTTCGGTCATAGAACGCAGACCGGTCATATATCCGAACATTTCGGAAAGAGGCACAATAGCGCGAATAACTTTATTCATTCCTCTGTCTTCCATCCCTTCAATCAGCGCGCGCTTGGAAGAAAGATTGCCGGTAACATCGCCCATAAATTTTTCCGGAATAATAACTTCAACTTTCATCATGGGCTCTAGAATTACCGGAGTGGCTCTGCGACAAGCGTCTTGCACGGCCATACTTGAGGCAATTTTGAAAGCCATTTCGTTGGAATCCACTTCATGATAACTTCCATCCCAAAGTTCTACTGAAACATTGACCATTTTAAATCCAGCCAAAATTCCACGATCTAAACCTTCCTTGAATCCCTTTTCACAAGGCGCGATATATTCCTGCGGAATCATTCCTCCTCTAATAGAATTCACAAACTCAAAACCTGGTGATCTCTTGGTGTTTTTCGGTAAGTCTTCTAATTCTTCTTTTGTTAAGACGGTCATTGGCTTTACTTTAATTTTTACGTGTCCATAGTTTCCACGTCCGCCGGATTGTTTAATATATTTGCCTTCTGCTTCAGCTGTGCCACTGATCGTCTCACGATAAGCCACTTGCGGTTTGCCGACATTCGCCTCCACGGTAAATTCACGCTTCATTCTATCCACAATAATTTCTAAGTGTAATTCTCCCATACCAGCGATGATAGTTTCCCCTGTTTCTTGGTCGGTGCTGACTTTAAAAGTGGGATCTTCTTGAGCCAGTCTATTTAAAGCCATTCCCATTTTTTCTTGGTCAGCTTTTGTCTTTGGTTCAATGCGAAGTGAAATAACTGGCTCGGGAAAAACAATTCTATCTAGAATGATTGGATTATTTTCATCACAAAGAGTATCTGAGGTAATAGTATCTTTCAGACCCACCGCAGCTGCTATTTCTCCGGCAAAAACTTGTTTTACTTCTTCTCTGTCATTAGCGTGCATTCGTAAGATTCGGCCAATACGCTCTTTGTTGCGAGTACGCGGATTATAGACATAACTTCCAGCAGAGAGAATTCCTGAATATACACGAAAGAAAATAAGCTGGCCGACAAATGGATCGGTGGCAACTTTAAAAGCAAGCGCCGCAAAAGGTTCTGAGTCAGAAGCATTTCTCGCAATTAGCTTGTCGTCATCATTTGGATCAATGCCCGGAATAGGCGGAATATCTGTCGGAGCTGGTAAGTAGTCCACTACGCCGTCGAGCACTAGTTGAATGCCTTTGTTTTTAAGCGCGGAACCGGCAAAAACTGGGAAAATTTTATTCGCGATAACGGCTTTACGGAGAGTTTTCTTTAAGGTGTTAAAATCTGGAATCATACCCTCTAAATATTCTGTCATCATAACTTCATCTGTCTCAACTATTTTCTCCACAAGCTCAGAGTGATACTTTTCCGCATCGACCCTTAAATTTTCGGGAATATCTTTTTCTATAACTTTGTTCCCCATTTCTCCTTCAAAATAATATGCTTTCATGCGAAGAACATCAATGACTCCCTCAAACTTTTCTTCAAGCCCAATAGGAATCTGCATTCGGACAGCTTTTTTGCTTAGCCGGTCTAAAATTGTCGCATATGAATGTTCAAAAGAAGCGCCGATTCTATCCAGTTTATTAATAAAACAAATACGAGGCACTTTGGCTTCATCCGCATAGCGCCAATTTGTTTCCGATTGCGGTTCCACTCCGGCCACGCCATCAAAAACAACAACGGCGCCATCCAGAACACGCAGAGAACGTTTTACTTCTACGGTAAAATCAATGTGTCCGGGAGTGTCAATAATATTAAAGCGATGCTTCTTATTTTTATCAGTGAGAGCGTATGTGGGTGTCCAAAAACATGTCACTGCGGCAGAGGTGATAGTAATACCGCGCTCCCTTTCTTGCTCCATCCAATCAGTAACCGTATCACCTTCATGAACTTCACCAATTTTATGCGATACACCAGTATAAAAAAGCACGCGTTCAGTCGTGGTCGTTTTACCCGCATCAATGTGCGCGATAATTCCAATATTCCTGACTTTTTCTAGGGGGTAATCTCGTTCCATATATATTTCATAAGATTAAAATAACCACTCCTCGCCTCGTAGGAAGCTTTGCTTTCCTTCGGGGTTCCAATATTTCTGACTTCCTCTAGTGGATAATCCCGTTCCATATAATAAAAAGCGCCTCATGCGCTTGAAACACTATATATCATAAAGCTGTTTTTTGCAATACATAACAAAAATTTCCTTTTGGAAATTTTTGTTATTATTATTTTCAGCGCTGCTAAACAGAGTAACCCGGAACCTTATTCCAAGAAATTATTTGTGATGATTCTGGATTTATATTGTGTATGTCAACTCCAAAATCTTTTACAACACCACCATACACTTCAGCCATTTTTTGTGCTTTTTGTTTGTTATCTTCTCCTTCATTAAAAGTTGCCAAAAATAATCTTTCGCCTTCACCTTCTAAAAAGGTTCCTTTCAGTTGCTCCTGTCTCTCTTTAACTCCTAATCCTTGTTCCATAAAATTTATATTTAATAAATTAATAATATCCATAAGTGTACCCCCCCCCGACACAGAAAGTCAAGCAATCCTAAAAGCGCTTAGGGCTGAAACTATACATATATACGCGATAGCGTATATATGTATAGTTATGAATCTTATATATTATTCCCCTTCCCTGTATATGCTTTTGCTAATTTGAATGTCTTCAGGTGCTCCGACAATCCAATTGCCTTTACATAATCTAAAAATTCTTTTGGTAAAGGCGAAGGTCCGACCCAAATACTTCTTTGGATCATTATGTAATCAAAATTTTTAAGTTGCCGGCGAAACCAGTCCCTTTCCTTCTTTTTTTCTTCAGTGACGTCATACATCAAAATTAAATTCTTCGGTAAATCTTTTGTAAAAGGAGAAGAAAAAGCGGTATGATAGAAATTTCTTTTTCTGTTCTTTTTCTTTATACGATTTTGCTTTTTGTATTTCAAAACTGGCAAGCCAAAAGCATTTACTCGCATCCCTTTATAATAAGTCATTCATTAATTATACACTGATTACATATATACGCTATAGCGTAAATGTGTATAAATGTTTTTATTACAGAAAAACAGAAAGCTGTAGCTCCCCTACCAAGCAAGATGAGCAAAAGCTTTATTGGCTTCGGCCATTTTGTGCGTGTCTTCTTTCTTTTTAATAGCCGAACCTTCGTTCTTGGAAGCGGCGATTAATTCATCAGCCAATTTTAAATGCATTGGTTTACCTTTTCCACCACGGGCCGCATCGCGAATCCATCGCATAGCTAAAGCAACACGGCGCTCAGCTCTGACTTCTATGGGCACCTGATAATTTGCGCCTCCGATGCGCTTGGAACGCACTTCAGTTGAAGGCCCAGTATTTCTCATTGCTAAATCAAAAATCTCAAGCGGATTTGGATTGCCTGTTTTTTCTTTAATTACATCAAAAGCTTTATATATAACTTTTCTGGAAGTTTCTTTTTTCCCGGACCACATAATATAGTTAATAAACTTCTCTAATTTTTGAGAATTGTAGATGAAGTCTGGTTCTACTATATTTCTATTTTTAACCTTGCGTCGCATAATTATTTTTTGTTATCTTTTTTGAGTTTTTTGTTTCCATATAAAGATCTGCCTTGTCTGCGTTTTTCAACTCCTTGGGTGTCTAAAACTCCACGCACTATGTGATACCTTACTCCAATCAAATCTTTCACCCGTCCTCCGCGAAGCATGACCACTGAGTGCTCCTGTAAATTATGACCTTCTCCGGGAATATAGGCCGTAACTTCCATACCATTGGTCAAACGCACCCTGGCGATCTTTCGCAGAGCTGAATTGGGTTTCTTGGGGGTTGTAGTTGAAACTTTTACGCAAACGCCACGCTTGAAAGGTGCTGGGGAAAAAACCGGTCGATTTTTTAAGACGTTAAATCCTTTAGCTAGAGCAACAGTCTTGTGTTTAGAATGAACTCTTGTCCTATTTTTTTTAATTAATTGATTGATTGTTGGCATAATTTAAAACAGGCATTAGGCTCTAGGCATTAACTAAAGCCTAAAACCCTAAAGCCTAGCGCCTAGCATACTATTTTAAAAACTAAAACGCAAGCCCCGTAATGAGATGAAAAAGATAAGCCAAGATTGGATATAAATAATCAGAAAAGAAACCAATGAAAATTAGTAGTAAAATCAAAGAATATTGCTCAAAAAATGAAATTGCCCTATAAAAAGATACGGGCAAAAAAGAAAAAAGTATTTTGGAACCGTCTAGGGGTGGGATTGGGATTAAATTAAATATTCCTAAGGCTAAATTCACTGCAACAATTATGAAAGTTATGACATAAAAAGGATGCGGGAAAATAGGATTATAAAAAGACAAACCAAATGAAGAAGCAAGGCGGATAATAATTCCAAATAGAATTGCAATTGAGATATTCGCCAGAACTCCAGCCGAAGCTACGGCAATTGTCCCCCATTTTTTATTAGTTAAATTATCCGGATTATACGGCACCGGCTTTGCCCAGCCAAATAAAAATGGAGAATGAGACAAAACAAGAAATGCCGGCAAAAGAATAGAACCAAAAAGATCTAGATGTTTCAGTGGATTAAGAGTAAGTCGTCCGGCATGTCGCGCTGTACTGTCGCCGAAATATTCCGCCATATATCCATGTGATACTTCATGGATAACGACGGACATAACAAGTATAGCTATGTAAAAAATAGCGTCCGTTGCATTCATATCTTTAATTTAATAAAGGAAATTGCATTTCCCTCTAGTCTATGATAGCATGAGTGGGATGAAAAAAGTATGTGCGATAACAAAAAAAGGTTCAATCGTAGGTGGCGGATATTCCAATAGAACCCGCGCCACTAAATTTAATCCCACTGGTATGGTGCGAAAATATCCAAATCTTCAAAAGAAGAGAATTTTTATTCCTGAATTAAACAAATCTATTAACATCGAAGTTTCAACCCAAGGCATGCGCACCATGAAGAAAAACGGTGTCTACGCCACCCTCTTCAAAGCTGGGTTAATAAAGGGATAAATTTACCCTGGCACAAAAGTAAGCGCTGTGCCTTTTTTGCCAGAACGACCAGTTCGACACAAAACTATTTTTTCTTTTTTAACAGAATCACTAATTCTTCTTTTGAAATATCTAAATCGGTCAAAATTCCCAAAAGTGTGCCCTTAGGAATTTCTTTGTTCCTGTGAATTGGAATAGTGATTTTCTTTCCGTTGGAATGTCGAAGCACGTGATGGCTGCCTTGTGTGTGATCTAAGGCATATCCTATTCTTTGCAGAATTTTCAAAAGTTGTTTGCCTTTTACATTTGGCAGTTTAGGCATACACCTTCCTGCTAGTAGAAAAAATCGGGATCGAGACAGTTTCGATGGATTGAAGTCCATTATCGGCTGGAATTACATCCCCATGTTTAGAGCAAGAAAGAAGATAGCCCTCAATCGCTTCGTTTAGATTCTTTTTTGTTTCTTCAATAGTTTTGCCATAAGTATGGCACCCCAAAAGGGTTGGCACAAAACCATGATATTGTTTACCGTCTTTTTCAATTATTGTACGAAATGAATAACTTTTCATATTTATAGTATATTAAAAATATACTACCAAAGTCAACTAGAGATTACCCTGGCACAAAGGTCAACGCTGTGCCTTTTTTGCCAGAACGACCAGTACGGCCGATGCGGTGAATGTAGGTGTTGTAAGTTTGTGGCACATCGTAGTTGATGACGTGCGTAACGTCTGGAATATCCAGTCCACGCGCGGCAACATCGGTCGCAATTAAAATATTTATGCGGTCTTTTTTAAAAGAATCAAGTATGCGGATGCGTTCTCGACTTCTCTTGTCGCCATGAATAGCTCCCACCTTGAATCCAAATTGAGATAATTCTTTAGCTAGAGAGTCTACGTTATGTTTCATTTCACGAAAAATCAACACTTTATCTGAGCCGTCTTTTTTTAAAACTTCATGTAATTTTTCTAATTTTTCTTCTTTGCTTCTGGTACGAATGACATCTTGATCAATATTTTTTAATGTTTCGCCTGAAATCACAGAAATAAAAATTGGATCTTTTAAATATTGAGTTGTTAATTTTTTAATTTCCGGGGAAAGAGTCGCGGAAAAGAAGAGAGTTTGTCGTTCTTTTGAAGTTTTGCCGATTATATAAATCATATCGTCGCGAAATCCCATATCGAGCATTCTGTCTGCTTCGTCCAGAACGACACTATGACATGTAGACAAATCCAAAATTTTTCTATCAATCAAATCCCGCAGTCGCCCCGGTGTGCCGATAATAAAAGAGACCCCCATTTTTATTTCTCTAATTTGTTTCATAATCGGTAACCCCCCGACACATGCCACCGAAAACATTCCGAATCCAAAAGCCAGATTTTTAAAATCACTTTCTATTTGAAGCGCCAGTTCTCGAGTCGGCGCCATTATCAAAACCGTCTCTCTTTTGTTTTTTCCTTTGGTTTTGGAAATTTTTTCAATGAGAGGTAAAAGAAACGCCGCAGTTTTGCCTGTGCCGGTATTGGCCATGCCGAAAACATCCCTGCCTTCCATAACTGAAGAAATGGCTTGGTCCTGAATGGGCCTTGGATGAATGAATCCGGCTCGGGCAATATTTTTATGCAATTGCGGATTAAAAGGAAAATCCACAAAACTATGTTTGGACACATAGGGCTTTTCCTCTACAAAAATATTTTTCTTAATAAAACGTGAAAAATCTATCCGTTCGCCACGTCTTTTATTTGATTTTTTATTATTCCTATTCTTATAGTTGCCACTTTTGCCAAAACGAGAATGAGAATTGCTATGGAATTTTCTGAAAGTTTTAATTATGATTTTAATATAGCATTTTGATTAAAATTTGTCAATGTTTCGTTAAATTTATATTAAAAGTTATAATGAATTGCATGAGAGCTTATTTGGACATAGTAAAAAATGTTTTGGAAAATGGCGAGAAGGTCAGTACTCGCCAGGGTCTTACCGCATACACGATAGCCGGAGCTATATTTGAACACGATATGTCAAAAGGCTTTCCGTTACTCACAACTAAAAAAATGCCTTTCCGCTTAATTTCAACCGAGTTGGAATTTTTTATAAATGGCATTACCGACAAGCAGTGGCTTCTAGATCGCAATAATCATATCTGGGATGAATGGGCAAGCCCCAAAAAAGCTCCTTATGGACACGATGAAGCTTCAAAAAAAAGAATGCTCGAAGAAAGAGAGTTGGGTCCAATTTATGGATTTCAGTGGCGACATTTTAATGCAAAATATGAAAATTATGATACTGATTATACAAATAAAGGAATAGACCAGTTGAAAAAATTAGTAGAAACACTGAAGACAAACCCGCGCGACAGAAGAATGATTGTGAGTGCGTGGAATCCACCCCAGTTAGAAGAAATGGGACTTCCTCCTTGTCACTATTCTTTTCAAGTTACTACTATAAATGAAAAACTCAACCTAATGTGGAATCAACGTTCAGTAGATACAATGCTTGGTTTACCTTTTAATATAGCAAGTTATGCTCTGCTTCTTCATTTACTTGCCAAAGAAGTTGGAATGAGGGAAGGAAAATTGGCTGGCTTTTTGGGAGATGTGCATCTTTTTGAAAATCACCTAGAGGGCGCAAGGGAACAACTCTCTAGAGATCCAAGTAAATACCCATTACCTAAAATTGAAACAAAAAAGTGGACATCGGTTTTTGATTGGAAAGCTGAAGACACAACACTTTTAGATTATGAAAGTTATCCTAGAATTCCTTTTGAAATAGCTATATAAATACTTGTCCCGTAACGACTTCGTCTAATTTTTAAGTAAAACAAATGACCACTATTATTAATAATTTAAAATTTTAGTACTGGGATGATTTCACTTATCGCAGCAATTGGAAAAAATAACGAATTAGGTAAAAATAATACCCTGCTCTGGCATCTGTCTGCCGACATGAAACATTTTAGAGAAACTACTTTATTACATGCAGTGATAATGGGCAAAAAAACTTTTGAAAGTATAGGCAAACCATTGCCCAATAGAAGAAATATAGTAATTACTCGAGATGTGAAATATAAAAAAGAAGGAGTTGAAATTGCGCATTCTTTAAGTGGAGCGCTAGATTTATTCCCCGATCAAAAAGAGGAAATTTTTATAATCGGCGGGGCAGAAATTTATAAACAATTTATGCCTATTGCCGACAAACTTTATATAACCCACATGGACGCTCAAGATAAAGAGGCTGACAGTTTTTTTCCGGAAATTATTCCAGTAGTTTGGAATGAAATATCTCACGAAGAATATCCAGCGGATGAAAAAAATATTTTCCCATACACTTTTTCCATTTACGAAAAAATCTAAGGGTCTTCGAGTGTCTTGATACGAATAAAAACATCCTTACCGTCCGGAGATTTTTCTTTTCTATATTTGCGTTTTTTATTTATTTCAATTTTTCTAATTAATTCCTTTTCCAAATCAAAACCAAATTTTTCAGATATTCCAAGAATAAAAATTATAACATCGGCAAATTCTTCAGCCACGCCACTTTGTCCTCGATTAAATTTAGAAAATGCTTCAGAGAGTTCCTCGTGTGCTCGACAAAAATCCAATGCAACGTCGGTAGTCGTAAAACCTTTTTCCAGCTTATTTCTCATCACTTCTTTTTGTAATTTTTTTAAATCTACTGACATATTATTGATCTTGATAGGACTCAATTTTTTTATTTATAATTTCTAATTTTATTCCAGCTTTTTTAAAAATAATTTTTGATTGTTTGGTTTTGTGATAATCCTTAAAAGCAATAACTCGTTTAATTCCGGCATTTATTATCGTCTTTGCGCAAGTATAACAAGGAAGCATTTTACAATATAGGGTTGACCCATCAATAGCAACACCAAAACGCGCGGCATTCGCAATAACATTTAGCTCCGCATGAGCTGTTCGTAGACAATGTCTGGATATCGTACCATCTTCTTCCGTAAGGGTATGCATTTCATGTCCAACATCATCACAATGGACAATACCAACGGGGGAACCGACATATCCAGTAGCAAGAATTCTCTTATCTTTAACTAAAATCGCACCAGAACGTCCGCGATCGCAGGTACCGCGTGAGCCAACTATATCAACTATTTTAAGAAAATATTCGTCCCAAGATAGTCTTTTATGTTTGGTAACTTTTTTAATTACCTTTTCCACTTCTTTAATATACTCCCAAAAAGAGGCAGATACAAGTCCTCTTTTGGATTAATTTTTAATTCTTTTTTGTTCGATTTTTCTATAAATTCAACTGGCGCATTTGCAATTAGAGCCAATGGCTGCTGTTCCTTTCCTTCCCCCATGCATAACACCGTAGTAGTGGCCAAGCTGTCGGCAATATCAGTACGAGTCATTTTCAGCACTCTGCCGAAAATATCTTTTTTGCCGACATAATTACGCAATCCCTTAAATCCAGCATAACCAAGCGCCACGCCGACAACTCCCGCGCGTAATGGAAAAATTCGACTGTCAGTAATAAGCACACCAAGGTTTTTAATCTTAAATATTTTTTTTAGATTTCTTCTGATTAACTCTGCTGAATGAAAACTATTTTGGGGTAAAAGTATCAGTTTACCATATGCATTTGACTCATCAATACCCGCGGAAGCCATGACCATACCATCTTTAATAGTCAGCCAAACAAGTTTGGTTTTTATTGCAAAATCACTTTCTTTTTTTATCAGGGCAATTTTCTGTTTCTTGTTTTGAAACGGGACTGTCCTCCCTTCTGATAAAGAAATAATTTTGGAAGTTACAACCAAAATAGAGTTCTCGGAAAGTTTTTTAATATATTTAAGAATGAATGAAGTCAAGTCTTCATTTTCCCGAAAAATTCTAGTTTTGATTGCTTTAATTTCCATATTTGTAGTGTAATAGAATTGTGCCTTTTTTATTAAGTTTTTTTATGGATTGTAAAGAAAATTTATATTTTTTAAATGTGTTGCTGGAAAACATTGGTATTCCATTGGTAAAAATATAAGGTTCAATCGTCACAAAAAGTTCGTCAAGCATTTTATTGGCAAGACAAAAATTATACACTTTCGGTCCGCCTAATATAGCCACCTTTTTATATCCTTTACTACTAAGAAACTTTTTTAAATTGGATTTTTCGGGATTGAAAAAAATTACTTTGTCTTTTATTTTTGCTCTGTTAATTTTAGAGGTTAATACTATCGTATTTCTTCTTCTGAGACGATCTGCGGTAATTTTGTAAGTATTGCGACCGACAATAACAGCATCCATTTTTACCAAAGACTTTTGGAAAAAATTCCAGTCTTCTTTGCTCGTCCAACCCACATTAGATTGACTGCTTTTTGATATGCGTCCGTCAATACTGCTCGCGATATAAGCGATGTAGGTCACCTTATGCGGTAACTTACCTTTTTGTTTCATGGCGAAATACGCCTAAGAGATATTTCTGATCAATAAAAAAACCAAGATTTAAGATATGCTTTTTTTCTAAGAAAGCTAAAATATTGTTAACCAAAATAAAAGAAATGGCAATGCCAAGGGCAAAAAATATACGTTCTAGCGCTACAATTGGCATCAGCGAAATCCAAATTGGCGCTGGCAAGGCAAAAACCCAAATCCATAAAGCGCCGCCGACCGCATGAGCGGTAAAAGTGGCGCCAAGCGCTCGCGCTAAAAGAAACTTGTCATAGAAAAAATAAGCAATAATTGGAATAGTCCAGAAAAGTGAAAAGTACCAAACTTCTCTGCCAATAGGATGAGCGATGAAAACTATAATTGCGATTAATGGAATAATAATATTAAATTTTCCTTTCCGAGCGAAATACAATACAGCAAAAAGCATTGGTAGAAAACGAATAATTGTCCCAGCATCTTCTATTACAGCTCCGTGCGCTAAGAAATTAAAAAATTGCATAAAAAACACAGCAATTACTCCAGGGATACTGCCGATGAAAATTCCAGCCATGGGCGCGAAGGCATCATATATCATAAACTTCGTTTTTGATCCTTCTAATTGGGTCACTGGAATCTGCAACGTGATAAATCCCAAAACTATAAAAACAGCAATAAAAAGAACATTTTTCTTTGTAAAATATTGTTTAATGTTTGACATATCAATATTTTAGCACAACTACCCGCTAATCCACAACTTCAATACCCATAGAGCGGGCAGAACCGGCAATGATATTAATCGCCCCTTCGTCATCTTTGGCATTTAAGTCTGGCATTTTCTTTTTTGCGATCTCCAACGCTTGCGCCCTAGTTATCTTCCCAGCTTTAGTAATAATATTTTTGCCAGAGCCCTTTTCTACTCCAGCCGCCTTTAAAATCAATCCGGATACCGGGGGGGTTTTAATTATGAAATCATAACTTCGGTCTTCATAGACAGTGATTGAAACACCGACTTTATCCCCCGCCATTTTTTGCGTTGCGGCATTAAATTTAGTAACAAAATCCCCAATATTGATTCCTGCTTGTCCTAATGCCGGCCCTAAAGGTGGCGCGGGGGTCGCTTTGGCAGCTTGTATTTGAAGTTTTATTTTTTTGGTAATTTTTTTCATATATTAAATTTTGCGGACTTGCAAGAAATCCAATTCTACTGGGGTTTCTCGACCAAATATTGAAACCAGCACTTTTATTTTTCCACGTTCTTGGTCCACAGAATTGATTTTTCCTTCCAAATCTTTAAATGGGCCGTCCGTAATCAAAACACTTTCGCCCACAACCATATCAATATTGTGTTTAATTGTGCCGGCATCTATTTTCTTAAAAAGATATTCCACTTCTTCGTTTTTAAGAGGAACAG
Source organism: Candidatus Nomurabacteria bacterium RIFCSPHIGHO2_01_FULL_36_23 (assembly GCA_001786745.1). Lineage (GTDB taxonomy): Bacteria > Patescibacteriota > Minisyncoccia > Phycocordibacterales > UBA9973 > UBA9973. The sequence continues at coordinate 36,657 of MFTF01000008.1, forward strand.
GATTCACTCCCGCTCCGACGAAACCAGTAACTCGCGGAGTATTGCGCACAACATACCAAGAATCATCTGTTACAATCATATCTACCAATACATAACCGGGGTAAATTTTTTCTTCTATTTCCACCCGCTTACCCGCTTTTATTTTTATCTTTTTTTCAACCGGAACAATGACATTAAAAATTTTATCGTGCATTCCGAGAGAATCAATTCGCTGTTTCAAATTGCGGAGAACAACATTTTCATACCCGGCATAAGTATGTATGGCATACCAGTTTCTTACTCCCTGTGTTTCCTGTTTCATGGTATAGACTTATTGTAATAACTTCCCCAAACCTTTTGAGAAAATAAAATCAAAAATGCCTAAATAATATGCAACCAGAACAGACAATATGATAACTATTAGAGTATAGTAAAAAATTTGACTTTGGGAGGGCCATATCACATGTTTTAATTCTGTCTTTGTTTCTTTGAAATATTCAGTAATTTTTGACATGATTGATTTTTAAGGAATAAAATGATTATAAAAATCATCACCCTGTCAAATAAAATCTTTTAGATTTTAGCTTCTGCAAAGCAGAAGCTATTTAACTAGGGTAAAGAAAAATATAATCGCTACGCTCTTTATTTTTCTAAACAAAAGCCCCCTTTCAAGGGCTCTTTCAGTATTACTCTTTTTTCTAAAATAGTCAAATTTTTATCATATCTCGTAAGTTATCGTTACATCTGAAGTTATTATATTTTCTCCCTTAGGAATTTCAGCTGGAGTAGAAGTTCCGCTTGTCACAAAATCCATCATGGCAGTTTTAGCATACATAATCGGGTAATTGCCAGATTCGCTAAAACTGGCAATCCGACCCAATTTTACGCCTAAATCTTTTGCTAGAATTTCAGCTTTTTCTTTGGCATTGTTAATTGCTTTTTTCCTTGCTTCTGTTTTTAAGGCATCTTCATCATCTATGGCAAAATTAGGACCGTTTAAATTAGTAACATTTAAACCTCCTAGTCCTTGCATAATTTTTCCAACATTATCAGCATTCCTGATTTTCACTGTAATGCTTTCAGAGGCCTCATAACCAGAAATCACATTTTTCCCGGGACGGGACGGACAACCGTACTGAGTACATGGCATTAATGTTTGACTACTATACACATATTCATACTTTGGATTGAAAGAGGCGCTGGAGGTCTTTATGTCTTTTTCTGCCACATTATTATTTTTTAAGAAATCTAATGACGTTTTTTCAACAAGAGCCACGGCATCTTGCGCTTCTTTTACCGTTTTCCCTTCTTTGTTAATAGTGAAATAAATATTGGCAATATCGGGCACAGCCGAGACTTCTCCGTGTCCAGAGAGAGTAATAGTATTAGCTTCATCACTACCCATCATTCCGTAAGATTTAAATTCCGCTAGTAATTTTACAACGAAAAATAGAGAAAGAATAACAAAAAAAACAAGCGCTATTTTATATAAATTCTTTATGTATTGATTTGGCATTTCCATACATTTATTATACTCCTATATTTACATCAAATCAAATTTACTTCGGGAACAAGTTTTAACCCGAATTTAGAGAAAACTGAAGCAGTGATTTGCTCCGCCAAATCTTCAACTTCTTTCCCCGTAGCTCCGCCATAATTCACAAGCACCAGAGCCTGTTTTTCATGCACGCCGGCATTGCCTATTCTATATCCTTTCCAGCTTGTCCCGCTTGCCCCGCCATGGCGGGGTGAAGCGGGACCGCATTGTTCAATCAGCCAGCCGGCGGGAATTTTTACCAAAACGGAAGCCTTGCTTCCGTTTTTTCTTTTGTTTCTTTTGTTTTCCTTTTCAAAATATGGCATATCGGGATAAATTTTCAATAATTCTTCTAGCTTTTCTTTTTCTACAAAAACATTTTTAAAAAAACTTCCAGCATTGCTTATGATGGTTGGATCTGGTAATTTACTTTTACGTATGTGCGTAACCGCATCACTTATGTCTTTAGGATTTTTAACTTTAATTTTATTTTTTTTCAAATGCTCTTGCAATATTTTATAACTGATATTTTTTCTCTCTATTTTGCTTAATTTTAAAGTTATAGCGAAAATAAAATATTTTCCTTTTAATTTATTCTTAAAAATACTGTCCCTGTAGCCGAGTTCGCATTCTTCATTTTTAAAAACTCTCTTGGCGCCAGTTTCGATTTGATACGTTTCAATATTTTCTAAAACGTCCCGAAGCTCCGTTCCGTACGCTCCAATATTCTGCATGGGCGCAGCCCCGACGGTACCCGGAATCAATGATAAATTTTCAATGCCCCAATATCCTTTATTTACGGCAAAAATTACCAAGTCATGCCAAATTTCACCACTCATTGAACGAATAATAACATCTTTAGAATTCTTATTTAAAATTTTTATTCCTTTTAATTTATTTAAAATAACCATACCGTCAAAATCTTTGGTAAATAAGACATTACTGCCCCCGCCAAGAAACATTCTTTCATTATTCTTGAATTCTGGTGAGACAAAAAGTTCAACTAAGTCCTTCTCATTGCGCACTTCAATAAAAAATCTGGCGTTTACTACAATGCCAAATGTGTTTAATTTAGATAAATCATAATTTTGATAAATCTTCATAGATTGTTCCTTTGCTATAAAATTTCCTTTTCCAGTCTTTTTTCTATTTCTTCTTCACTGACTGGACGAATCATTTTCTTTAATTCCGGGTCTTGTGATAAATTTATTCCTTGCTTTTCAAGGAGAAGCGCCATCATCTTTATAATCTTAGTAACTTCCCTTTCGGAAATGAGGTTGAGTTGCAAATGAGTTTCTTCCCGCAAATCATCCACTTTGGCGGTGCGATTTTGAGATATAAGCACAAAGATTGCAAGAATAATGGCTTCTAAAGAAACTATATTTGTTAGAAGGTTGAAAGGAAAGGGGTCGAAAACTGGTATGGCTTTTATCTGATTAGTATTAATGAGTATCCACGCAAGAAATAAAAACACATTGAATAATAAAAAGTTGTTGCTTCCAAAATTTGAAGTCATCCAGTCTGCTATTCTTTCCATGGCTGTTCTTTTAGCATCGGCTTTTGCTTTTATACTGCGAAATATTTTTTTGCGCGACTCTTCGTTGTTTTCGCCAAATAATGAATTTAAAAATGAAAGGTGATTTTGTGACATATTTATTCTCTAATTATACTCGCAGAACCATCTTTGTGCAATTTAA
>MFTF01000009.1 GCA_001786745.1 Candidatus Nomurabacteria bacterium RIFCSPHIGHO2_01_FULL_36_23
AGTTTGGAGTTATGAGGCACGCGGAGCGTGCGATTAGTCATTCAGACTTGAAAAAGGTTCTGATTTGGTCGTATAATGTAGCAGTGCTATGCTAAGTTAGGTGTCCGAGATGCGTTGTATTTTTTAGTGTGATACTATAGATTCTATGCAAAAGTGGACACTTGGTAAAATAAAAAAAGATCTAAAATCTCTCAAGAAATTAGGATGGATTAAATCAAACCGTAAACATAATACTGGAATTGGAAAAACACTCGAAGACCATTTAAAGATTAAAGAGAATAATATTGCATTACCAGATTTTGGAGTTATGGAATTGAAGTCACAAAGAATCAGTACTATTTCGATGATGACGTTATTCACTAAAAGTCCCGAGGGTATTACAAATTCAGAGATTAGAAAACACTTTGGTTACCCAGATAAAGAATTTCCAAAAATTAAAATTCTTCACCAAACAATTAGCGGTGGAAAAAGAAATGGAATGGGTTTTCAAGCCACTATTGATGAGAAGCATGGGAAATTACTCATTCTTAAAAAAGGAAAACTTTTGGGACATTACAGCTTGGCATTTTTGAAAAAGAAAGCCACAGAAAAAATAGGAAACGGCTTAATATTAGTTCGTGCTGAAACAAAAAATATGCGTGGACATGAGTATTTCCACTATAAAGATGCTTTTATTCTTAAAGAAATTGACCCGACTAAATTTCTTGCACATTCAAAATATGACATTCGTCTTGGCGTTTATCATAGCGGTAAAAATGCAGGAAAACCCCATGATCATGGTTCAGCGTTTCGTTTGACTGAAAAATCATTACCGCTTTTATTTAAGATTCACAAACAAATTCTTTAATTTTTTCTCAAAACCACAATACTTTCTTTATTCATAGTTTCCTCTAAAGCTCCTACGATATTCGTAGGCGAATTTTTTATTGGCATCCTTTTGCCTGGAATATTACGAACAATAATATCTTCACAGGTGAAACCAATTTTTTCTGCTAATTCTGCAATTATAAAATCTGTAGGAATTCTAACTTGTTTAACTAACCTATTGCCAATTACGAGACAAAAGTATTTTTTTGATTTTAGTATTTTATATGCTTGTTTCAAGCAATCATTCAATCCAATATAAAAACTCAATACATCCCTTGCCCTTGCTTCATCTTGTTTAGTAATTTTTTCTAATGATTCCTTAAGATAATCTGATGGTAATAGGTGTATCAAGTTTTTAGTAGCTCTACCACCAAGTAATTCGTTATCTACACCCGAAGCCTCATTTGGGTTATCAAATATATCAATCCATTGAGCAGAAAGGCGAGAAAATTGACCATAAGCAACTGTTGTCCGACTATCTCCATATGGGGGAGAGGTAATAATACAATCAATGGATTTTTCTTTTATTCCGTTATCTTTTGACGAATCCCCATAAATGATTTTTATCCACGAATCCTTTTTTGTGTCTTTGTAAAATTCAGTCATTCCCTTAATGTTCTTCTCTGCGTGTTTACGAAAAATTCCAACTATATCAGGATCATGTTTTTCTAATTTTTCGCCTTTAATACGCACTAGTTTAAATTCCCCATTTTTACAATTTGATGAATAGCGAACTGTCTCACTAAAAGCAACCATTAAGAAATTTTGAATAGACTTGTCTTTTATTTCTTTGATAGCCTTTTTCAGCTTTGCAAGTTTGACTATAACTTTATTTTTAAACCAAAAATCAATATTATTAAATTCTGGTCTTTTTATTTGATTATCTTTTATTTTTTCTATCCTATCAAGTAATACAATATATTCTTTTGTAAGTTTTTGAGGACTTATTGGAGTTGTTTTTGCGTGGGCAAGAAAAATAGCTAGGGGGTTTAGATCAATACCATAGGCATTTCGGCCAAGTAATCGACTTTCAACAAGAGCAGTACCAGAGCCACAAAAAATATCACAAATGGTATCGCCTTCTTTACTATAAGTTTCTAATAATCTTCTTCCGACTTGTGGAATAAACATTGCCGGGTAAGTATGTATTCCATGAGTGTATGATTTTGTTTTCTCTCCTCTGTAGTCCCATGAGTAATCTATTTTACGAATATATTTTTCTTTTCGTGATTGTCCTTGATCAAGTTGTGATTCAAGATTGCGGATTATTTTAACTACGACACCCCTAACTTCTACTTCGTCTCTATAAATTGGAAACAAGGTTGGGTTTGCGGGTTGTAGTCTAAATCTTCCTTTTTCTCGATAAAGTTTTTTTAGTGTCGCTTCGTTGTCGTCAATTACTGCGACAACAGTCTGACCATTTTCTGCTACTTCTTGCTTTCGTATAACCACAATATCGCCGTCAAAAATACCCTCATCAATCATACTGCTGCCTTGCACACGCAGAGCGTAGTGCTTTCCTTGTTGCCCGATTTCATCTTTTGTAATCGTGATAGTCTCGTCAGGAATTTCTATCGCCTCAATCGGCTGTCCGGCAGCTATGGCGCCAAGTATAGGAATTTCAATTGTTTGCTTTGCTCCCACTGTAGAAACACCACGAGGTTGATTGTGTTCTTTATTTAAAAATCCAGCGTCTTGTAGTTTCCTTATGTAATAGTGAGAAGTTGAAACAGATGCGAGTTTAAATTTCTTCTTGATTTCCTCAAGAGAGGGAGCATAGTCATGCCTTATTCTATAACTTTTGATAAAATCTAGGACTTGGACTTGCTTTTTTGTGAGCATATATGCTATTATAGAAAATAAATAGAAAGTATGCAAAGTGAGTTATCCACACTTTCTAGGTCAATATTATTAATTAACTAATTAAAATCAAATGCCCATAAGTTTTAATGGAAGTGTAACAATAAATGGAAATGTTGAAATGTATGACAATGGTAGTATGAAAATTACAGGTAATGAAGTAACGGTTAATGTTTCGGAGCTAAAAAGCTTTGTTGAAAAAGAATTACCTTTCTCTATTAATAAGGAAGAGTACAAAAAAGCTGCTGAAACGTTATCTAATCCACCACAAGATAAGGGATTAATAAAAAAAGCTTTTCATAAGATTATAGAGTTTACCAAAGAATCAGGAAAGGCTATATGGATTGCTGGACTTACTGGAATCGCTAAAGAAGTTGCTAAAGAAATTGCTCAACACATCACAAAGTAACCCATGACTGAGACGCCTCAATTTGATATACTAAAAACGCTCAAGGAACCCTTACGGGGTCTCAAACTGTGGGGTTCGCAACTGAGTCATTCAGCAGTTTTTGCTATAAATCTGATATAATAAAATTATGTTAAGAATATTAATATCAATGCTAGTTGCAGGTGTAGTGATTGTCGGTGGATATCTTACTCTTAAAATTAGGGAACTGGAGAGAGGTACTCAAGTTATAAATAATAATGCGGATGTGAAAGAAAAAAAGGAAGAAGCTCCATTTACATTAAAATTACAATCTGTAACAGCTTCCGATCTGGAAGGATTATGGCGGGTTGAAACAATGATTCAATATAATAACACTTTCGGAAAAATGCCTACCGAAAAAGTCATGACTAACCCAGAAGGCACAGTTGCTTTTCAGGGAAGTATGGCCTGTGGCATCGTTAAATATTATTCTTCAAAGCCCTATTGTGACGAGCAATATGTGCCATACATTATAGAAGGGAACAAGGTTATTGCTACAAAACCCGGTACTACTCCAACAGTAATGGTTTATAAGAACAAGAAACTTGAAGTTTCTGTTGTTGGATCGAATTTTACATTAATTCTTGAACGAATTTCTAAAGAAGCGCCCCTGGAATATGCAAATAAATCGGGACAAAACATCCTGCCTACGAATCCTTCAAAACCAGTAACAAAAACAATTACGACACCAATATTTTCATACGTTGCCGTGCCTGAATCTCCCACGCTCCCGGATTATTCTGTAGATATAACGCAAAATACATTCGGTGTTCTTAGTTCTAATCCCGCTACATCCTCTCCACACCAACCATTTTCGGGGGATGATGTTGCCTTTGGGGCGCTTATTAATGATTTTGGCGCCAAAACAACAGTTTCGTCTATTGTGCGATTGCGTCTTGATGTGGGAAATAATGGAACATGGAATCAAATTGAGAATGAAACTATTGGGCCAATGAATTCTGAATCCCCACGGTTTTCAACTGTTTGGTTTGGGGCAAAAGGCGGAGTATGGAAAGCAGTTTCCGGCACGCACAAATTCGAAATTTGCGCCGATGCAACGAATGTTGTTGTTGAATCGATGGAATCAAACAATTGCATAACTCAATTATTTACGGTGAAATAATTCTCTTAAATTACTTTAATGAAATTTTGGGCAAAAATGAAATTAAAACTGCGAAGACAAAAAGGTTTTTCGCTTATAGAGCTTTTGGTTGTAATAGCGATAATGGGAATTTTGAGTTCTATTATTTTGTCTGCAGTAAGTTCAGCGCGTACCAAGGCGCGAGACGTTAAAAGGAAAGCGGAAATTTCAGGTATCGGTAGATTAATAACAGCTTCTTGTTATTTACCGAGCGCTGGTTCTGGCGAATATGACATAGCTAATTTAATTACTGAATTTGTGTCAAGTAATCCTCAATATGCGAGCTATATATCGCAAATTCCAAAGGATCCATCTGCTCCATCGGCTGGAACGGAATCCCTATATATGTATACAGTAAATATAAATAACAAATGTGCTGTGTATGCAAATCTGGAAAATAAAAATGAACAAGTGACCCTACAGAGTATTTTTACCCCCACTCCCGGAGGAGGCACTGGCGTACTTGAAGCATCAACTGACGGATGGAATGGGTCACCCAAATACTTTCAAGTTTCAAATTAGTAAATTATATAAATGTACTCAATATAAATATTAATGAAAAACCATATTTTAAAATTAAAAAGTACATTTAGGGGTACCTACTTTTGGTTTTTCATAATTTTATTAGCTTTATTATTTATTTTATTTTTTGCCTTTCCGGAATTTTTTAACAGTGAAGCATTTTACATAAAAAATGGTGCAGTAACTGACTCTCTAAAAAATATATTTAAGCCAAGCATTTCACCGCTTGATATTGTGGCTTATGATAAAAAATTAAATGAATTAGCCAATAATCCACTTTCCAAGCCACCAATAACTAAAATTGTAAAAGATCCACAAACTGGAGTAGAAAAAACTATAACAATAGAACCGAAACCAGTTATTAATCTTTGGCCAGTAAAGACCGTCTATCCCAACGCCGGCGCAATTTTACCATTTAATCGCATTGTTGCTTATTATGGCAATTTATACTCAAAGCAAATGGGAGTTCTTGGGGAATATTCAGAGGAGGAAATGCTGGCAAAATTGGGCGCAGAAGCTCAAAAATGGATTATTGCGGATCCCTCTACTCCTATCGTTCCGGCGTTGCATTATATTGCCGTTGTCGCGCAAAATAGTCCCGGGGCAGATGGTAAATACAGATTTCGCATGCCGGATTCCGAGATAGATAAAGTGCTTGCCATGGCGGCGAAAATACCTGCCCGCAATACTTCAGACATAGCTGATGCCCGCCCGCATGACTCGCTTCAGCGTGTCGGGCAGGCAGGCGGGAATGCGCTTGTTTTTTTGGATATTCAAGTCGGGTTCAGCACCATCCAGACCGAATTGCCTCTTTTGGAAAAATACCTAAAATTGCCAAATGTACATGTGGGAATAGATCCAGAATTTTCCATGAAGGGGAGTATTAGACCCGGGAAAATTGTGGGCACCTATGATGCCACTGATATAAATTTTACAACCAACTATCTGGCAAAAATTGTAAAAGAAAATAATCTTACTCCAAAAATATTGGTAATTCATCGTTATACGGAAAAAATGGTGACAAATTATCAGGAAATAAAGCCGTTGCCAGAAGTGCAGATTGTGATGCATATGGATGGCTGGGGCGGAATGGCGAAGAAATTAAATACCTATCAACAATTCATTTACAAAGAACCAGTTCAATTTACCGGTTTTAAGTTATTTTATAAAAATGATATTTTGACTCCGGGAACAGCGCTGATGACCCCGGGTGATTTGCTCAAATTAAATCCACAGCCTATTTATATACAGTATCAGTGATATTTTATGATATGATTTAAATATGGATTCTAGAGAAGAAAAAAAAGCCTGGCGAGAAGTAAAAGATAAAGAAAGATTTTTAAACGCAGTTAGGGGTATGCGTGTTTTTTGGGCGACAACGAGGAATTTAATGATATACACAGTAATATCCGCAATTGTAATAGTTTTAGGATTTTATTTTAGTCTTTCAAATTTTGAATGGATTGCGCTTATTTTTTCCATCGGTTTTGTAATAGTTTCGGAGGCATTTAATACGGCCATTGAGATAGATATGGATTTAACTTCTCCCGAATATCATCCTTATGCTCGGGACACAAAAGACGTGGCTGCCGGCGCCGTGCTTATTTCTGCGTTTATTTCTATTATTATTGGTTTCATTATTTTTTTGCCAAAAATCTTTAATATGATATAGTTTGAATATGAATAATGTTAAAATTTTTCTTGGAGTAATTAGTATTTTAATCGTGGGAACAGTGGCAACTGCCGTATTGCGATCAAATCAAACCCCGCCAGGTCCTGGCAAGCATGATGCTTTTGCGCAATGCTTGAAGGATAAAGGAGCGGTTTTTTACGGAGCTTTCTGGTGTCCGCATTGCCAAACGCAGAAAAAAATGTTCGGCTCGTCGGTAAAATTATTACCTTATGTTGAATGTTCTCCAGCCAGTGGTCAAGGCCAGCTACAGATTTGCATAGATAAAAAAGTGACTGGTTATCCCACTTGGGAATTTGCTGATGGATCGCGTTTGACAGGAGAAATTTCACTTCAACAATTAGCAGAAAAAACGAGCTGTATCTTACCGCAATAACCATGAACAATTCTGTACATTATTTAAATTTATTTTTGGGCAGTGGCGCGATAGTTTTACAGGTTTTTTCCGTTATCGCTTTGTTTCTGCTTTTTATAGGGCCTAAGAAAAATGCTTTTTTAAATTTTATTGATAAGCATTATTTATCCTTAGGTTTTATTATTTCTTTATTTGCATCTCTTTTGTCTCTTGTTTATTCCGAGATAGTTGGTTTTGTGCCCTGTTATCTATGTTGGTATCAAAGAGTATTCACGTTTCCATTATTTTTAATTTTCGGAATGGCCATCTGGCACAAAGATCGCAAAATAGTAAAATATGTTTTACCGATGCTCTCTATCGGTTTTGTTATTTCCGTGTATCAAAACTTTATATATTATTTTGGCAATACCGGCAATCTTCCCTGCGATGCTTCTGGCGTGTCTTGTTATCAGCAATTAGTTTCAGAATTCGGCGGATATATTTCAATTCCGATGCTTGCCCTAAGCAGTTTTCTGGCGCTCATTACCATAGTGCTGGTCGCTCATTTTTATAAAAAAGAAGATTAATCAAAAAACGAAGGTATGAGTAAATATATTAGTATTTTAATTGTAGTTATTGTAATTATTTTGGGCTTTTGGTTTTTAGTGCAATATAAAACTCAGGAAGAAAATATTATTAATTTAAATAATCAAGAAAAAACTATGAGTGCGATATTACACACAAATAAAGGGGATATAACAATTGAATTTTTTAATAAACAAGCTCCAAACACGGTGGCTAATTTTATAAAGCTTGCCAAAGAAGGTTTTTATGACGGAATTAAATTTCATCGGGTCATAAAAGGTTTTATGATTCAAAGCGGCGATCCTCTTACAAAAGACGATTCCAAGATAGCCCTTTGGGGTACCGGCGGTCCAGGATATAGTTTTGCCGATGAGTTGGGCAAAGAGAATGAGAATAATAAAAACAATGCGGGTACGATAGCAATGGCAAATTCTGGTCCCAATACCAACGGTAGCCAATTTTTTATCAATGTGGTTGCTAATAATTTTTTAGATGAAAAACATACTGTTTTTGGGCAGGTGATAAAGGGAATGGATATTGTAACAGCTATTGAAAATACTCCGACAGGAACAGCCGATAGACCAATCAATCCAATAATCGTAAATAATATCACCTTAGAATAAAAATATGCGAATTTTCTTTAATTATTTAAAGAAATATTGGCAGTTTTGTATATTAACTTTAGTTCTGGCGACTATTAATCAGATTTTTTCTTTTCTTGACCCCTATATTTTTAGGTATGTCATAGACGAATATGCCACTAAACCGGATTTATACACTAAAACAGAGTTCTTTCATGGCGTCGGTCTATTATTGCTTGCCATTATCGGGGTTGCCTTTATCTCTCGAGTCGCGAAAAATTTTCAAGATTATTATTTGAACGGCATCAGCCAGCGCGTGGGAGCGGATCTCTACAGAGATGGAGTGGCGCATACTCTTTCATTGCCGTATAGCGTTTTGGAAGATGAGCGAAGCGGAGAGACTTTGGGTAAACTGCAAAAAGCCCGCCAAGATACCGAAAAATTAATCGCTGCATTGGTCAATGTTTTATTTGTATCCTTTGTCGGTTTTATTTTTGTAGCAATATATGCCACTTCGATTTATTGGGGCATATCCGTGGCATTTTTACTCACCGTTCCAATTATCGGAGGACTTAGTTTAGTATTATCCAAGAAAATAAAAGATATTCAAAAAATTATCGTTGCGGAAACGACGGCGCTGGCCGGCTCCACCACCGAGTCGCTTCGCAATATAGAATTGGTCAGAAGCCTGGGTCTCGCAGAACAAGAAATAGGACGGCTCAATACGACAACTGATAAAATTTTAAAGCTGGAACTGAAAAAACTTCGCTATTTGCGCAGTTTAAGCTTTATGCAGGGGACAGTCATTAATTTTATTCGCACCAGTATTTTATTTTTTTTGCTTTATCTTATTTTCGCTAAAGTTATTACTTTTGGCGAATTCTTCTCTTTGTTTATTTATTCTTTTTTTGTTTTTGGTCCGTTGCAGGAACTTGGCAATGTTATAGGCATTTATCGCGAGACGGAAGCGTCGCTTATTAATTTTAAAAAATTAATGAATATGCCCAAAGAAGCGATAGCTCTAAACGAAAAACATATCAGTAAAGTGGAAAAACTGGAATTTAAAAATGTTTCATTCAGATATAAAGACAACAGAGAGCTTGCTCTTCAAAATATTTCTTATAATACTATATCTGGAAAAACTATCGCTTTCGTTGGTCCATCCGGGTCCGGCAAGACATCTTTAGTGAAATTGCTTGTTGGGCTCTTTAGACCGACCCAAGGAGATATTTATTATAATAAAATTCCATTTGAGTCAATTAATAAGGAGAAAATCCGCTCACAGATCGGTTTTGTTACACAGGATACTCAGCTTTTTGCGGGAACAATTCGCGAGAATCTGCTCTTTGTGGCTTCCCATGCCACTGATGAAGAATGTTTAGATGCATTAAATAAAGCGCAATGCCAAAATTTACTTGCGCGCGGGGGCAAGGGATTGGATACTGTTATCGGAGAAGGGGGTGTGAAAACTTCTGGCGGAGAAAAGCAAAGAATTTCCATCGCCCGCGCGCTTTTACGTCGGCCCAATGTTTTAATTTTTGATGAAGCCACCTCTTCTCTTGATTCTCTGACCGAAGAAGAAATAAATAAAACTATTAAAAATGTTTCAAGGCTCGGTTCTCACATTACCATTCTCATTGCCCATCGTCTTTCTACCGTTATGCATGCGGATACTATTTACGTATTGGAAAAAGGAAAAATCATTGAATCAGGATCACACAATGCGCTTCTTTTGCTCAAGGGTTTATATTCCGCAATGTGGCGACAGCAAATAGGGGAGAGAGCAAACAGTGTGCTACAATCTGAAAATTATGTTGGACAATAAGAATAAAAAAACTCAAATATTAATTATTGATTTAGGTTCTCAATACACTCAAATCATCAGACGATCTTTGCGTTATTTAAGTTTCCATTCAACGATTCTTTCACCTCAAAAATCTTTAGAATGGATAAAAAAGAATAAACCCAAAGGAGTAATTCTCTCTGGCGGTAGCGCGAGTGTTTATAATAGAAATGCGCCAGAAATTCCAAAAGAAATACTGGATCTTAACATACCAATTTTGGGTATTTGTTATGGAATGCAATGGCTCGCATATATCAATGATAAAAATTCTGTCCATAAAGCAAAAGAAGGCAAATCTTATGGACCAGTAAAAATAACTTTAGAGAAAAGTAAATTATTTGAAAAATTACCGAAGAAAATAAATGCTTGGTCTAGTCATGGAGACTCAGTCAGGCGGGCGTCAGCTGGTTTTCGTGTTATTGCCACCTCCAGGAATGGACAAGTGATTGAAGCGATGGAAGCTATTTATAGGAGATTGTATACTGTTCAATTTCACCCGGAAGTTGAGCAAACAGAAGATGAAAATATTATTTTAAATAATTTTGCGGTAAAAATTTGTAATTGCAAACAAGATTATTTTAAAAAAGATGTGATTGCCGAAATTCAAAATAAAACTAGAGAATTATTAGGAAACGGCGTGGCGATTATTGGTGTTTCGGGCGGAGTGGATTCCACAACTTTAGCCACCATACTTGCGCCAGTTTTAGGAAAACAATTGAAAGCTTTTTTAATAGATACGGGAGGAATGCGTAAGGATGAAATTGAAAAAGTAAAAGAAATAGCTCAAAAAGCAAAAATAAACTTAAAAATAATTACTGAATATAAACATAAATTTGTTAAAAAAATCAGCATGACCATAGATGCAGAAGAGAAGAGAATGTTTTTCCGAGAAATATATGGCGAAGTTTTCCGTGAAGTAGCAAAGTCATATAATGCGACTCATATGATACAAGGAACTTTAGCGACAGATTTAATTGAATCTGGAAGTGGAGGGGAATCAATGCTTATCAAAACACACCATAACGTGAATTTAAATCTGGACCTTAAAGAAATAATGCCATTATCAGATTTTTTCAAATTTGAAGTCAGAGAAATGGCACGTCTATTCGGATTGGATGAGCTTTTGATAAATAGACAACCATTTCCCGGTCCGGGGCTTTTTCTGCGAGTAGTTGGTGTGCCTGTAACTTCTGAACTTTTAGAAATTGTACGTGAGGCAGACGATGAAGTCAAAAAAATATTAGAGAAGCATAAAATCTATGATAAGATTTCCCAAACAATTGTCGCTCTTTTGGGAGTGAATACTGTGGGCGTAAAGGGGGATGGGCGAGTATATGGGTATTCTTTAGTTGTGCGGACTGTGGAGACTGTAGATTTTATGACGATAAAGGGTTTTTATTTACAAAAAGAGGTCTGCGAAGAAATTACCAGTACACTTGTTAAACATCCGAAAATTGTTCGCGTATTTTTCGACTGGACTTCCAAGCCTCCAGCGACGACGGAGTTTGAGTAATATTTATATATGAATTCTTTTACAAAAAAAGAAAAGGCGCTAATTTACAAAATGAATACCCCAGCTAAGGCACAGGATTTTTTGAATAGTTTGTCATTTAATTTTGAAAAGGACGGGGAAACATTAAAATCTCCGATTTTAACCCTGAGAGCACAAAGGGCGCATTGTCTGGAAGGAGCATTATTGGGAGCATATATCTTGTCGCTACACGGCTTTATGCCACATATATTGCACTTAAAAGCAACAAGGGAAGATTTTGACCATGTAATCGCGCCGTTTAAGATACGAGGTCTTTGGGGAGCGCTTTCTAAGACCAATCACGCAGTATTGCGGTATCGTGAGCCAATCTATAAAAATATCCATGAACTTGTGATGTCCTATTTTCATGAATATTTCTTAGATAATGGAGAAAAAACTTTACGTCAATATTCTAAATTGCTTAATTTAAATATTTTTAAGAAAAATTGGGCAGTAATGAAAGGCGACTTATGGTTTATAGATAAAAAATTAGATAAAATAAAACATTACGATATTATGCCAAAAGCTCACATAAAAAAATTGCGAAAAGCAGATAAGGTAGAGATAAAGGCAGGAAAAATGATAGAATGGAAAAAATAAAATAATTGAGCTTAAAAATCCGTTACGGAATTAAAAATTTAAAAGCAACATAGAGAAGAATAAGTCCAGATACAGTTCCAAGAACGATGGGAAGATTTTGAGAAGTATTTTTAATTGGCAGAGTGTTCACGGCTGTTGCGATAAGTGTTTCTGGAATTATTTCCAGTGTTTTTGTCTTTTCTGGCAAGTCCGATGGGGTTGCTGTTTTTTGAATTTGCGAAACTACGGACTTTTTTTTATCATCAAATTTATTATTCGCCAAAAACGTTTGCGGTAAGCTTGTTGAATCTATTAAAGCAGTTGTGGTACAAGCCTGTCCAGTTGTAACGCTGAACGAATGTCCTAGGGGGCAGACTATGGGATTAGTTGGTGTTTGTGAATTAGTCTTTTTTGATATGCCCGCCGAAGAATTATTTGAATTATTTTTAATTGCTGGTTTTGGAACCGATTGCATAATTTCGTTCCATGATTTTTCTGAACCGGCTACGCTTGCGTAACTTGTTGCCCAGATGCGATTTGCAAATGTTTCTGACGAGGGGGAAACTGCGCCGTCTATCACTTGTTGCGCGCCCAGGTAATCAATCCCAGTTTTATTATCTTTCGTCCAAGAAGCGCCCAGGGTGTTCATTGCTTGGATTACCCAGCTTGTAGAAAAAACATTTCCCCAACCACCATCACTGTTTTGTTTGTCTGCCAGATAATCAGCCGCTTTTAAAAGCGCCTCAGAAACACCGTCAATCAATTCAAAAGATTTAAGCGCTTGAATTGTCGCTGCAGTGATGTCCACACTTTCTTCCCACGAACCGTTGATTTTTTGTTTTGAAATCAAAAAAGCAATATCTTTAATAATAATGTCGTCACTCGCAGTATAACCAGAATTTTTAAGTGGAATAAGAGCAAAAATGTCATCATTGACGAGATTAGTATCACCAAATTGCGTGTCGTCAAAACTACTTATGATAGCACTAATATAATTTACGCCGTTAAATGAATATGGATCTTGCTCAAGCGCTAGAAGGGTTATTGCTCGTCTTTCATTGTCGGTTACAAGCGAACTTAGCGTATTGTGAGAATTAAGATAGGCAAGAAGTGTGTCGCGGGAATTATCAATAACATTTAAAGCTCCGAAAGCGATTCCTGCCCAATCTGTGTATAAAAGAGAATCTTCAAATGAACCATTTTCTTTTTGTACGCTTTTTAGGTAAGCTATTGCATTTTCTGTGTTAAATTCCGGTTTTGGAGTCTCCGAACCGCCACCTCCACCCGTGTCGTCGCCATCTTCTTCCTGCGGCAGTGGCACCAAGTCAATGACGTGGAGTTTTATTGTCGTGCTTTCTGTATTGGTCATCCAATCGCTAAGTATCAAGGAAAGAGTGTCTCCTTTTACTAGTGGCAGACATACAATCCCGCAATTTGCGAATTTGCCATTAAGCCAGAGGGCCCAATATTCCGTATCGCTTGGATCCTCGTCATTTACGCTTTGTACATAGAGTCCAAAACTGGAATTAACTAATTTGAAATCAGTAATATCTCCGGCGTCGCGCGCGCTAACCAATGCGCATATTGCAAGATAATCGCTAGGGGAATCTTCTTCGGGAAAAACATGCATTACTCCATCGGTATCTTCTGTCTCACATCCATAATTAAGAGTGATGTCTTTTTCAATTAAAAGAGGAGAATCACCGCCGGTTTCTTCTGCGGCATTTATATTTATAGTATAAGTTGCCGTCTGTTCGCCGACAGTAATTGTTAAAATTTGGCCAACTGCAGGAAAAGTGCTGTCAAAATCAGAAATATTTTCTTCTGTAATGGTTTCAATATTTGTACTATTATCACTATATGTTCCGGTTACCACGAGACCAGTGATATTCAGCGTATCGCCTACAATGTATTCTGTTTTGTCTGCCGGATTTGTAATAGCTATGTTTGAAAGAGTGACCGGATCTGGAACAACAATAATTTCTTCCAAAACTATATCTTCTGCAAAAATTTGATTAGTAAAAAAACTTCCAACCGCAAATATTCCCAGCACTACAAAACTTATTTTAAATATTTTTTTCATGTGATTTTACGAAATCATACCGCGTAATCGTCCATTGAAGCGTGGCGCTATTCTAATTTCCACTCAATAATGTCGCCATTTTTGAGCGTATAAGAGGAAACGCCGACGGTGGCTTCTTTTCCGTTAACATAATAAAGCAAATCTTTTCCGCCACCTGAATGAAGTGTTTCAATATCGGTTATAAAAAACCCAAGCCCTAGGTAGTTTTTTCCATTAAAGACTATTTGTCCTTGATTTTTTGCCTGCACCAATGCATCGTAAAAAACTGTATTAGGGGGAAATGATAAATACGCTGTCGTGTTTCCAGCTATCACGGTAGCGGATTCGGTATTTTTGTCTGTGGATTCCGTAGAAGCAGGGGATGGCGTGGAATTTTCTATTTGAGTTTTTGACTTATTATTTATCTCAAGAGAGAGGACTGTTGATTCTTGAATTATATTTTCAACAACTATTTTTTTTTCTTTTACATATGCAAAAAATATAACAATAACAGAAAAAACTATCATAATAAATATTCCAATATATAGTTTTTTGTGATTTTTAGACATATAAAATATTATATTTGACTTCGCTCGGACATTATATAAATAAATTTATATATGCTCCTCGCTTGTCAGCACAAAAAAAATTCTGCCGAGCAGAATTTGTGGTCCTTCAAAAAAGAAGGCAAAGAAAATTTAGTCCTGCTCGGGAAACACACAAAATGATTGGTATTCGGACTTGTCCCCGATTTTTTACGTCGTGGGCTTACCGTAGCGGCACTGTACTGGAATCCCCGCCTGCAACATTATGCGCAACATTTCGGGTAGGTCACCAGTTTCCCCAATCACTTTTCATGATTTTTTAATGAACCCTTTTAGTATATACTTATGTTACTTTATGTCAAAGAAATATGTGGATAAAAGAAAAACAATCCACCAGAAACGGACAAGAATAATGGTTTTTGGGACTTTTGATGGATTGCACAGGGGACATCTAAACTTTTTTAAACAGGCTAGAAATTTACAGCAATTTCCATTTTTAATTGTATCTATAGCTAGAAATAAAAATGTTTTAAAAATAAAAGGGAAATATCCGGTTTTAAATGAGAAAAAAAGAATAATTTTAGTTCAAAAATGCAAGCTGGTTGATAAAGCAGTTCTGTCTGGAATTAAAAATCATATTCCGCATATCATAAAAGAAAAACCTGATATAATTGCCTTGGGTTATGATCAAAAAGCTTATGTTAAAAATTTAAAAAAAGACTCGAAAAATAAAGGTCTTTTGGTTAAAATAGTACGCTTGAAGGCCTATCAAGAAAAAACTTATAAAAATCACTTGCTAAAAAGATAAAATAGTTAAAAAAGTTTTCCACATTTGTACTTGCAAGAAAGTTTATCTTAAGTTAAACTTTAAATATGTCTACAAAAACAAACATAATTGGTTTTAAAGAACTTAGAGAAAATGCGGGTAAATATATAAATGCCATTGCTCGTGGTAAGTCTTTTACTGTTGTGCGTCGGTCAAAACCCATTTTCAATATTACACCCGTTGATGAGTGGGGAGATGAAGGAGTTTGGAAAACGATAGTTGATTTTACTAAATTTCAAAAGAGTGGAGTAAGGGCTGAAGAAGTTCTCGCCAGCTTGAAGCGCCTAAAGGCATATGAATAAACTTGATAAGTTTCTTTACAGGTTAGACAAGAAAACTCGCACAGTTATCGAAAAGATTATCACTTTAATTGTTTTAGGAGATTTCTCAATACTTGATATAAAGAAATTAAAGGGAAGTAAAAATATGTATAGGGTTAGAGTAGGTAAAATACGCGTTATCTTTGAGCAAACAAAAAATAGCAATAAAATTAAAGATATTTCTTATCGTGACGACAACACTTATTCTTAAATTTTTTTGACAAAGAAAAAGTACCAGTAACTTGTATTATCTTATCAAAATTAGATATCACTCTTTCTGATTGTGGAGGATAAATAAATTCCATAAAGCATTATTGCTCCTAAAATAAGATATATAAAATTAAAAGATGGAATAAAGAGAAAAGCCATGAAAGCAATTATAGGACTTATAATATACGCCACCGGAGAAACGCTGCGATATATTTCCACAAATTGTTCGTTTTCCGCTTTTATGTGTCTAAAGAAATAAACATCGCTCATTACTTCAATCGTTGCAGCGCCGACTCTAGTTATAAATAATATGAGAGCCCATACCCAAATTTCATGTTTTTGAATAAAAAAGAGCAAAAGAGTGGCAAATGAAGCTACGGTAAAACCAAGCATCAGCATTTTTCTTTCACCAATTTTATCTGAATATTTACCGAGGGGAAATGGAACAATCAAAAATGGCAGAAGCATTATAGCAAATATTATGCTGATTTCTCTCCAACTGAAACCTAAGTGTGCATACAAATATATCGGTGTGTATATGATCATCCAGCAAAAGAAAAATTGAAGCAAAAGATTTATTCCATATGAACGAAATAAATTTTTATTTTTAAAAAATTCCTTGATATATTTTATAGTTTTAGATTTATCATATTTTGGATCCAGAGTATTTTTAAGACTAAAAAAAGATACTAAAAAAAACGCCATCATTATTATAAATGAGATAAAGTAAACTGTATTGAAAGAAAATTTTTCTAAAATTTTACTGGATGCTAACTGTGATATTATCCAAGCCGAGTTAATTACAGCAAGATACATACCGCGGACTTTTCCAGTTGAAGAATTTTTAGAAAATATTTTTATAATTTCATCCAGTGAAAAAACAATTAATATATTAAGAGCAAAATAAAAAATAAATATAATTATAGCGCCCCACCCGTTTTTTATGAATGTAAGCGACAAGAGAGATAGGGCATTAAGTAGAGTTACCGAGAGTAAGAATTTATATCCGCCCATTTCTCTAAATATTTTAGGAATTATCAAAAGTGCTAATATGGAAACAATTGATCCTATAATATAAATCACTCCAACTGATTTTTCGTTGATAAAAGAAGAGAGAAAACTTGAATTGATATAAGTTGTTAATGCAACATGCAAAGACAATAAAAATCCCATTAAGAAAATATTTTTTAATTTTAGATTATCCCTAAACATAATTCTTTCCGCCTCTACGGCAAATCGCCGATAAGGCGATTATACACTCAATATAACGGGAATAACCAAAGGTCTCTTGGCAGTTTTTTGATACAAAAATTTTGAAATATTTTCGCCTAAATTTGCCTTAATATAATCAAAATCGACAGGATTTCGGGCAGGCATTTTTGCCAAGTTGTCTTCCACTGATTTTTTTATAATAATTCTAACTTGACGCAAAAGTTCCTGATTTTCTTTTAAATAAACAAATCCACGGGAAATCAAATCGGGAGATTTTTTTAATTTTCCGGTTTTTGGGTCTATTAACGCAATAACCACAAACATACCATCTTGCGCGAGCATAACACGGTCACGAATAACAACATCTTGCGCGTCTCCAATAGATGTGCCGTCCACCATCATCAGTCCCGACGGCGCTTTTTCTTTGCGTTTGATTATTTTTTGTCCGTCGGGAGAAATTTCAATAATTGAACCATTGTCTGGAACAACAATATTCTCTTCCGACATGCCGAGTTCAAGCGCCAATTCTTTATGGAGCGCTAGGCGATAGTGATTGCCGTGAATTGGAATGAAGAATTTTGGGTGTGTTTTTCTATGGAGCCATTTTATGTCTTCCTGATTGCCGTGTCCGGTTGCATGTACAAAATCCTCTCCCGCCGTTCGGTAACTTATAATGCGCACGCCTTGTCTCGCCAGGCCATCTTTCATTTTTTCTACCGCTCTCTCATTACCCGGCACAATGGAAGCTGAAAGTATTATAGTATCTCCTTTATGCAGTGAAAATTTTGCATGTGATTTGTTAGCTGCCCGATTCAATGCCGCAAATTCCTCACCTTGAGCGCCAGTCATCAGCACTACAACTTTATTGGGTGGATAATTAGACGCTTCCTCTATTGATATTAAAGTTCCCTTTTTGGGCTGAAAGAGTCCAGCTTCTATTGCCACTTCAATATTCGTTTTCATAGAGCGTCCATCCAACGCTATTTTTTTTCCCAAAGCTTCAGCAACTTTGACCACATGCGCGAGGCGAGTAATGTGTGAAGCGAAAGCGGCAATAACTATTCTGCCATTTATTTTTTTTATTAAATTTTCCAATCCTTGGTGCACTTTTATTTCCGGCAAGGAAAATCCTTCATTTTCAATATTGGTGGAATCAGTCATTAAAAGAAGTATTTTTGCTTTGTCAAAAATAGAATATTCTTTTTCTTCTGCTGCCGAGACTACGCCATCCACTTGATCCAATTTATAATCTCCCGGAGTAATAATCCATCCATGTTCGGTTTCTATAATTATGCCCATTGAATCAGGAATTGTATGAGTCACCCCAAAAAACCTAACTTTTATTTTTCCGCAGGTTATGGTTGAATCCTTTTCCACTATATTTTCGTTCACTTTTGGCAAGTGCGGGAATTCCGCCTGACGTTTTCTCATCATCAAGATAGAAAGATTTCTAGAATACACGGGAGGGTTTCCTATGCGTGAAAGCACAATGGGAACGGCTCCAATATGATCTAAATGTCCATGTGTTATGATAAGCGCGCGTATTTTGTTCTTCCGTTCTTCTAGATAAGTTGTATTTGGAATGACATAATCAACTCCGGGTGTTTCTTCGTTAGAAAAATGCATACCGGCATCTATTACAATAATATCATCGCCAATTTCTATCGCAGTCATATTTTTGCCGATTTCTTCCGTTCCGCCCAAGGGAATGATGCGGATTACTCCTTTTTCCGGCGGAGGAATTTTCGCAACATCTAAATTTTTATATTGTTTATTTTCACTAAATGATTTAGACCTCCTGTTTTGTCTTTTACCGAACTTAGAATATTGGTAAGTGGAACTTTTCATTGATCTTTTTTTATCCAGAATCCTGTGTTCCCCGCCCGCAACGCTATGCGTAGCATTGCGGGCAGGTCCGTCTGCCCCCGACCGTTCGGGGGGACGAGTGGGTTCAATACTGATAGAACTAAAAGATAATCTGGTTTTTTTCATCATTCTTTTTTTATTTTGTTATTTTTTTAATTGGTAAATACTCTCCAAACATTTTCTGTTTCTATATACCATGAATATACATTTAAGAAACGATCTCCCGGGGAGATAATATGATTCATTGAAAATCCTTTAAGTTTTTGTGATATTACATATATAAAATTAGGACTGTACAAAAAAACTGCTGGCATATCTTTTTTAATTTCATCTTCAAATTGAACGTATTTCTTTATTCTAGAGTTTTCATCAATTGTGATAAATGCATCCTCTAAAATTTTATCCACTTTTGCGTTAGTATACATGGCGACATTAAGTCCGGGATCTTTTCTTTGCGAAGAATGCCAAAAGGCAAAGAGATCAGATTCACGGTTGATAATTTGGCCAAAAAGCAGGGCATCATATTTACGCGGACGAATTACTCCTTGATTTAGATTGCCAACTTCAAAAATTTTTACATCGACTTTCATGCCGATAGCAAGTAAATCCTCTTTTATCAACTGCGCAGTTTGCGCAAGTTCGGGAGCATTGCCTGTTGAAATGGAAAACTCTAGTTTGGTGGTTACTTTCTTTTTTTTCTCGGTGGAAATTTTTTCCAAAAATCCATCTGCACCCTTTTTCCATCCATCCTTAGCTAGGTCGTTTTGTACTTTTTGTAATATTTCTTCGCGTGAAATATCGTTATGTTCATTTAATTTTTGGTATTGTATCATATTGGGTGGTATGGGGTCGTTGATTGCGACTCCATATCCCAAAAGTACTTCACGAACAATTTTATCTTTATCTATCGCTTGATCGACGGCTTTAATAATGGTTTTATTCACGAAAAGCTGATTTTGATTTTGGTTGAAAAAAAGTCCGAATATTCGCGGAAGGATTGAAGACTCTATTTGATATTTTTTTTCTTTTAAAATTTCTGCATTTAAAGGCGTGATAGAGCTTACCTGGTTCACTTCTTCGTTCAGAAGCGCTGTTGTTAAATCATCTTCATTAGAGTAAAAACGCAATGTTATATTTTTGATATATGGCTGACCCAATATAAATTTTTTAAATGCTGTCAATTCATAATAATCTATAATTCCGGATGATTGCTTGCTTGTATTTTTAATCATATAGGGTCCTGACCCGATAGGATTCGTATTCACATTATTGAGTTCTATGGGGGAACCATTCCATAGAGATGCTGGCATAATGCCCAGTGTTGTACTTTCCAGAAATGACGCATATGGCTGTTTCAAATTAAATTTAATGGTTTTTTCATCTATTTTTTCAACATTTATACCATTCCAATTTACTTTTCGCGGACTTTTGATAATTTCATCTTTAACTTTATTGATGGTAAAAAGCACATCGTCAACAGTAATGGGTTTTCCATTATGAAAGTATAGGTTATCTTTTAAAGTAAAAGTATAAATTAAACCCTTTTCTGATACTTCATATTTTTCTGCTAAATCAGGAATGAGTGTTCCATCGGAGTTTTTTCTCATTAAGCCTGAATAAATGAGCGCAACTAAATCTTGATCGGCGGTAGAATTTGCCAGAACTGGATTTACGAAACGGGGAGTGCCAACAATACCCTCAGTTATAGAACCCCCATGCATCGGCACATTTACCATAAAAGATTTATTAATGCTTTCTAATATTGATATTGTGCTAAACAACAACACTGCCAACAATGAAGTAAAAACAACCCATTCTTTTTTTGAGAAAGAGGAGAAAACCAAATTTATTTCATATTTTTTGGGCAATTTGAAGTTGCGTATGTGATTAAAGAAATTTTTCATAAAACTGTGAGATATAAAACTCTTTGAAACATAATTTTTGAAGGGGTTTCGAGGCTGACGAGCCGAGAACTTCAGGATTTTTTAAGCTTCAAAAAATCCGTACCGAAAAAAGTTATGTTGATAAAGAGTTAAGTAGCTTTTATTATTATAGATAAAAACGCGAATAAAGCAAAAAGAATTCCACAAGCAAGAGACAAGTAAAAAAGAAACTTCTCAAAACCTCGGCGAGTGTGATGAAAACTTCCACCACTATCTCCTCCGAGTGCTCCTCCTACTCCTGCGCCCGATTGCTGGAGCAAAACAGCCATTACCAATATTACTGAAAGGATAATTTGCGCATAGGGCAGAATTCGTATGATTAAACTCATATGGATATTATTACATATTTGGGTTTTAAAAACAAGATTGGATGAGGCCAGAGAAATAGAATAGCGTTAATAGTCGTTGCCCCCTAGCAACTTTCATGCAATAAGGCGTATAATCTGCTACTTATGGAAATCCAAGGTGGCAGATTTTCTTTTTGTTTTTACTATAATTCCTGATGTACAAAATTTCCGCATATGCTATAATTCTGTACACATGCGCAAAAAAGGATATATAAAAAAATTAAAAGATTTTTTAAATTCTGACACTACCAAGGCGAAAATTGCCACAGTGGCTCTTTGCGTATTGGTCTTAGCTTCAATTCCAGTGTTTGTAATTGGAGCCGGAGTTATGGGCAATGCTGTGCAAGTATTTAAAATGTTTAAAGGTTCCAGAAAATATTCAAAAACACAAATCCGAAGCGCTGTGAATAGTATTAAAGGACAAAAACTTATAGAATACGTAGCTGACAAGAATGGAAAAGTAGTCGTAAAAATTACTAAAAAAGGAAAAACAAGATTAAGAACTTTTGCTATTGATCTTATAAAGATTAAGAAGCCTAAAAAATGGGACGGAAAGTGGCGATTGGTGATGTTTGATATCCCTATGAGATTTACAAAAGGAAGAGAAGCTTTGCGGTATCATTTAAAAGAATTAAATTTCTTTCAATTTCAAAAATCCGCCTGGATTTATCCTTATCCCTGCGAAGATGAAATCATATTCATCACTGATTTCTTCGGACTGGGGAAGTTCGTAGAAGTTTTAACCGTAGAAAATATTTTAAGAGAAGAGAAAATTAAAAAACATTTTCATTTAATATAATTCTTGTGTTATTTTCGCTTGCATAAAATTCTAGCATATGCAGAAATCTTATCTATCAACTAATGGGGAAATAAAACAAATCAACAAGGACAGTCCTTGCTTTGAGAATATCCCTCAACGGAGCAAGTAAAGTGAGAAAATAGGGGCATAGAAGCCGGTGATCTAAAAACTAACCGGCTTTTTTGTTTTTCAATCTTTATCAACACAAGGCTTTGCCAAACACGCAAAGGGGGGGGTTATGCTATAGGAATATGACTCTTCTTTTATAATAATCAGGGTCATGTGATATAATAGAACCATGAAAAAACACATATTATTTGCTTTAGTTTTTGTCTTTGTCTTTGCTTTTAGCTTTTTTAATTTTAATGTAGTTTCGATGAGTGCTTATGATACAGAAGAGTCGGGCTGCATCTCGCCAACTTTTAAATATAGCATTACCACTGGTCAGCCTTGTAATACGACTGCCACCACTGGATGCTTAACTGGCTATTTATTTAACCCGTTTACGGGTAAACCTTGTAGTACCGTCTCAGTTCCTACAGTTTTTTGCCACACCCTCAATAACAATCTAAGCATCTGGAGAGGTTCTGGCGATGATGTCAGCGCGCTCGTGACTATTTTAGTGAAAGAAGGCTTAATGGCGGAGCGCAGCAGCAATTTCAGCAACACTTTTGATGAACAAGTGGCCACTGGAGTTGTCAAATTCCAAGGGAAATACGGATTATCGCAAGACGGCTATGTCGGCCCTTTAACTCGAGCAAAATTGAATGCGCTCTATGGCTGCGGAATAGTACAACCACCAATACCTATCTCTACATCAGTTGTCATCAGCGGAGTGAGCGGTCCTCAATCATTGAATGTCAATCAACAGGGAACATGGAAGGTTACAGCTTACGATAGAAATGGAGGGAATCTTTCGTACTCAGTTTTCTGGGATGATCAAACGGGGAATCCGGGAAGTCTTAGTGGTATTCCGCTTGCTGAGCCCCAGCAATCTGCAACCTTTACTCATACTTATTTTCAATCAGGAAATCACACGCCAGCATTCTATGTGACAAACAATGCCGGTCAGAGCGCCAAAACAAGTTTGAGCGTGAATGTGGGGAATGTGACTTCTTCAGATTCAATCACTGTCCTTTCCCCGAACGGCAAGGAGGCGTGGGCAAAGGGAACAGCGCAAACAATCAAGTGGCAGGATAACACAATTAATCTGTCATGTACGACAAATGAGGTGAGCTGTGGTGTAGCTTATTATCTTTATGACATCAAACTATTACCAGAACCAATAGGTTGTCTGACTTGCACCAAACGTCCTCCTACTCCTATTTATGTGATTAATAAGAATGTAGACGGTCTAGCTTATTTATGGTTTGTAGGAAAAATTGCAGATTATGGTGGTATTGCTCCCGACGGCGCATACACGATACAAGTCTGCCAGTCTGGCTCTACGACCTGCGATTTAAGCGATGGACTTTTTGAGATTATATCTGCGATCCCTGCTTTACCGCCGATTTCTGTTTTCCCTTACGACTACAACGCTGACGGCAAGCAGGACGATAAGGACATTGCCATCTTATTGCGGGTGGTGGTAAACCTCCAGGCTTGCCCCGTGAAGACCTGCGATGTGAACGACGACGGCGCAGTGAATAATCTGGATTTAATAAAGCTATACACTATCTTCTATGACTACTCGGGCGACAACGTTCTAACCTCGGTCGACACGGCTATTCTGCTTCGGATTGTGACGAACCTTCAATCTTGCCCTCCAAGCAGAACTTGCGACATCAACGGCGATGGCCTGACAGATAACCTTGACCTCATACGATTCAACCAGATTGTGGGAATACCGGCAACTGTTAGTCTCCAATCACCCAGTTTAATGTCCGCTTCGGCTGTTTGCGCCATTGGCGATTTATTTAGCTTTATTTCAGGTCAGCTCTGTAGATAATTATAGAAATATAAGCGAATAGTATTTTACATCAGCCCAGCTGGTCCATTTTTTTCTTGCTTTTTTTGTTTTAAATTCTGTATAATGAGCATATGTCAAAAGAAATTTCCAAACAAATATCAGTGCTGGAATTATTTCAAAAATTATTTCATAACTTCAATGCCCGCCAAATGAAAGACGCAACAGTGGCTTTTAAGAAGCATCTGGATGCTGGAGGCAAAATGCTTGTGGCTATGGGGGGCGCTATGTCTTCCGCTCAGCTCGGAGTGACATTGGCGCCGATGATAAAAGAAGGGAAAGTTCATGCGATTTCCTGCACCGGCGCGAACTTAGAAGAATCGGTTTTCAGATTGGTTGCGCATAATAGTTATAAAGATTATCCAAATTACCGATATTTCACCAAAGAAGATGATGAGGCGATTTTAAACAGGGGAGAGCGCCGAGTAACTGACACTTCTATTCCGGAAGAAGAAACGTTTCGCGTTGTAGAGCCGATAATTTTAAAATACTGGAAAGAGGCGGAAAAAAACGGTGAACGTTTTTTTCCGCATGAATATTTTTACAAAATACTTCTCTTGGATGAATTAAAAGATAAATATGAAGGTAATCCGGAACACTGCTGGTTACTTGAAGCGGCGAAAAAAAATTTACCGATCGTCGTGCCGGGCTGGGAAGATTCAACGCTTGGAAATATTTTTGCCGGATACTGCAAAGTGGGCGAAGCGAGTCCAATGATTATGAAAACAGGCGTGGAATATATGATGTATCTGTATGACCAGTATCAAGAACTTTCTCTCAGCCATAGCCCGACGGGCGAGGCGAAAGATGGTCCCGGACTTGGATTTTTCCAAATTGGCGGAGGCATCTCCGGAGATTTTCCAATTTGCGTTGTGCCTTCCATAAAATACGACCTTAAAAAACCCGTGCGCCCCTGGGGATATTTTTGTCAAATTTCCGACAGCACCACTTCTTATGGCTCGTATTCCGGCGCTACTCCGAATGAAAAAATAACTTGGGACAAGTTGACCAAAGATACTCCGATGTTTGTGATAGAATCTGATGCCACCATTGTGGCGCCTCTAATTTTTGAAGCTATTTTGAATAGATATATTATTACCGAAAAATAATTTTTTTTTTATTAATATTCTTCTTTGAGATTTTCCGTCTGGATGAGATCGTTCCAGATGATAAGTTTCCATTCGTCTTTTTTAAACCAATAACCTTTGTATGAGCAAATGGCAATACCGGCGTTATTTATCGGATTAAGATAGCTTAATTTATTATATTCAGATGCTGTAAGTTTTTCTCCCAAGAGCATATAAGACACCACCATTTTCAAAAAAATACTATGCGTAACCATAACAATTCTTTTTTCTTTTCTTGATCTAATATAGTCTAGCAATTCTTTGGCTCTTTTTTTAAGATCAATAAAATTTTCCTCATCCGAATATCGCAAATTATCAGAATGAAAGCTTTTATCAATGCGGTCCACGATTTCTTTGACATCTATTTCTTTATCTGAACGGCCAATTATCTCAGAGGGATTTCTTCTTTCTATTAAAAGATCGCAGTATTCCACTGACATTTTCAATTCCTTGGCAATAATATCTGCCGTTTCTTTAGCGCGATCATATGGACTGGAGATAATGACTTGAGGAGACCCTTTATTTTTTGGGAATCTTTTGGCCGTTGCCAATACTTGATCTCTACCTTTCTCAATCAAGTGCCCTTCCGGTCCATGCCTAAGATTTTTAGCGTTGAAGTCAGTTTCCCCATGTCGGACAAAATATATTAGTTTTGCACTCATCTATATATTTTAGCATAAATTTATTTTTTTGATATACTTTATATATTGTGAAAAAAATCTTTAAAATTTTCTTACCTCTTCTTGTCTTGGGGGTGATAGTGTATCAATTTCGTTCTCCACTTCGCGCAGAACTTCTGCCACTTTGGCACAATCTTGTTGGATTTTTTATAAAACAAGTTCCTTGCGCAAAGCCGATACCATATGTTCTTGGCAATTTTGATACGCAATTTAATATTTCTAAAAACTATTTTCTCAGCGCTCTGATTGACGCAGAAGCTATTTGGGAGAAACCCCTTGAAAAAAATCTTTTTACTTATACGCCCACAGATTCCGCATCCGATATTTTAAAAATTAATCTCATCTATGATTACCGTCAACAGGCGACAAGCAAATTAGCCAGTCTAGGTATTGTTGTAAAAAACGATAGAGCTTCTTATGATATGCTCAAATCTAAATTCACAGCGTTAAAGGTAGAATATGATACGGAAAAAAATATTTTTAATACACGCATGCAAGCTTTTAATCAAAAACAGCAAACTTATGAAATGGAGGTAAGATCTTGGAATAAAAAAGGCGGGGCGCCACAAAAAGAATACGGTAAACTTCAGGATATGCGTTTGGAATTAGATGCTGAGTCAAAAGAATTACAAGCGATGCAAACAAACATCAATAATATGGCAGATGAAATCAACGCGCTTGTCGTCGTCTTGAACCGTTTAGTAACTTCGCTTAATCTTTCTGTTGAAAAATACAATACGACCAATGTCTCACGCGGTGAGTCATTTGAAGAAGGGGTATATTCTAGTGATGGATTAAATACAGAAATAGATATTTATGAATTTAGCAGTCGAGCCAAGCTCGTGCGCGTGTTGGCTCACGAGCTTGGCCACGCTTTGGGTCTTGATCATGTAACTGACCCGAAAGCGATAATGTATGAACTCAATCAAGGCAATAATGAAACTCTTACAAAAGCTGACTTAGGTGCGCTGAAAATAAAATGCGGAGTAAAGTAAATTATTTTTTCCTGTATTTAATAATTAAATAAGTGTTAACACTTACTATGCATAAGCTGGCGAGGTTGGAAACTAATATACTATTGTTCTTGTGTATATAGGCATCCACTACGACAATAGAAACCGCGATTAATGTAATCAAATACATAAGTATACTAATATTTTCAGAACTCTTTGTTTTGAGAAGTTTAATCATCTGCGGTATTCCAGAAATTATAAAAAGTATTCCCGGCAGGTAAAATATCCATTGCATGAATTGATTATAACCTATTTGAAGTCATGTTAGAATAGGCGAGTGAAATACATTCATGTAAAAGTTACAGCAGGTATGCGTAGGGAATCTTTCAAACAAAAATCTGATGATCATTTTGAAATTTCGGTAAGAGAAAAAGCGGAACGGAATATGGCGAACAATAGGGTATTAGAACTTGTGGCGAGACATTTCCAAGTGCCAAAAAGCAAGGTAAGAATTGTGAATGGGCATCATAGCCCGAGCAAACTTCTAATAATAGATTCATTTAGGGCTTTGACTTAAACAAAATTTGTAGTAGTGTTAAAAAATGGTATTATTGTTATAATATAAATATGGAGTCAGACTATAAAAAATATAAATTCAGTGAAATTTTTAAAGAAAATTTAGATGGATCTTTAACCCCCATTAAACCAATACAAATTAATGGTGTTACTTTTAGATCCAGTACTTCTTTCCAAAAAGGTGTTGCTTTTGGAGGGATTGATTTTCATTTATATAAAAATAGAGATATTGCCGCAAAGGAAGAAAATGATATTTTAAATTTTATAGGATTCTTTAAGGAACCAGTAGATGATAATTATGTCAGATCGAATCCCTAAAAATTCAGAACTTGTTGATAAAATTGAAGCACAAGGAAAGACTACTGATTCTATCTCTCAGCGACTTGTTAATCTTGAAGAATTAATTAATAAGCAAGAATCCAAAAATGACAATATTATTTACGCTGTTCTTGTTGCCCCCGTTTTGATTCTAGTAACTGTCGCCACTGAAGTTATTTTGTCTAATAGAAAAGACGCTCAATTTTATTCCAGTTTAGAAAAAGATATATATGAGCAAAGTTTGAAGATTCAAGATTTAAGTAATAAAGTAGATAATGTAAGAGTTAGAAATCCATATCTAAAATAAATAAAAAAATAAATATGCAACATAAAAGAATTGCAAACGGGGGATATATTGGACTTTTGATGCTTTTGATCAGCGTGGTGATTATTATATTTTTTATCGTGCGGACGGATTTATTTACCGGGCAGAAAAATAG
>MFTF01000010.1 GCA_001786745.1 Candidatus Nomurabacteria bacterium RIFCSPHIGHO2_01_FULL_36_23
TGCCAAGCGTTTGGCTGTTCGCCAATTAAAAAGGTACGCGAGCTGGGTTCAGACCGTTCTTCAGCGAAATTAATTTCGCTTCAGGACAGTCTGAACCCTCAGAGGAAAGTTTTGAACTTAATGTTATTGAAAATGTTTTTTGTTTGTTAAAAAAGATAGAACCAATCAAATCACGGCGGTTCTCATTTATCTGGGAATGAAGTCGGGGTTTTCGGTAAAGTCCAACCGGGATAATACCGAGAAGGAAGTGTTCCTTTGTAGAGACTACAAACCGACCCTGTTTTAAAAACGGGAACGTATAGTCCAATGCATAAAGTAATTTGTGATATCATGCGTGAGACAGGTTGGTCTCCTATCTACTGCACTCGTTGATTCTTGAGAAGATTTGCTTCTAGTAGACCCTTTAGGGTTTTGCTACTTCACGAAGAAATTTGTGATGAAAAAGTGGCTAATAACGGTGGAGTCTTCATTAATGTTTTTGGTCTGAGAAAAGTAATACCATACGGTCTTTGGTTTACAATTTGCTTGAGGACCAGAAATGTGATAAGATAATACCGTGGGAAGTCGATCTAAAATTGCAAAAGAAATTGAAAGGGCTTACATTGCTGGATTTCTTGATGGAGATGGAAGTCTAATGCTTCAGCTTAAAAAGCGAAGCGATAGTAAGCGAGGAATTCGCTTTATGACAACCATTTGTTTTTATCAAGATACTAGGCATGAAAAGACTTTATATTGGATAAAAAAAGTTTTAGGTATCGGTTATATCTCTAGAAGAAATGATGGAATGACCGAATTGCGGATAAATGGTTATAAGCAAATAAGAAATATTCTTAAGAATTTATTACCATATATTCGATTCAAGAAACTTCAAGCTTGTTCGCTAATACAAGCGTGTGAAATATTATCTAATACGAAGTTTAGTAAGCTAACGAAAAAGCAATTAACCAAACTTGTTGACCTAATTTTAGTAATTCAAGGTGAAAACTATGTTACTAAAAGAAAGAAAACAAAAAGCGAATTGCACAAAATTTTAGATTTGACCCCGTAACGACTTGTTCCGATTTGATAATCGTGAATAGACTCGCATAATGTTGGAAAGTTTCTTTTAGAAACAGGCTTATGCTTGTAATACGCCAACGCCTTAACTTTAGTTTTAAGAAAGGCGAAGATATAGTCTGCACTCCTATAAATAGGGGAGAATGTGACGAGAGGACCGAAGTGAACTGACCTCTGGTGTACGAGCTGTCCTGCCAAGGGCACTGCTCGGTAGCTATGTCGGGAATGGATAACCTCTGAAAGCATCTAAGAGGGAAGCCAGCTTCAAGATTAGGAATCGTTAAGAACCCTGAGAGATGATCAGGTTGATAGGCTTTAAGTGTAAGCGTAGCAATGCGTTCAGCTGAGAAGTACTAATGTTTCGATTCCTGTTAAGAAATTTGGAAACCACAAAATTGGGCAAGAAAGATAAATTTTTCTGCGTTGGTCACGAGCTCTTAGAAAAACTTATCTTTCTTGCCCAATAAAAATCAAGTTTTCAGTGTTGGTGATTTGTCGCAGGGGCCACACCTCTTCCCATTCCGAACAGAGAAGTTAAGCCCTGTTGAGCCGATGATAGTCTTAATGGCGAAAGTAGGCAGTCGCCAGCACCGAGTACTTGATTTTAAAAAACCAGTAAGAAATTACTGGGTTTTTGTGTCGTCATAGTTAAGTTCCTTTAAGTCATTTTTCGCGTTCAAAATGGTTTTTGGATAGATTGATTTTCTCATAGCATCCAAAAAATTATTATTTAAATCTGCCAAACTCTTTGTTTTTGTGGGGTCTAATGCATTTTTTAGATTACAATAACTATCTTCATTTAAAAAGACAAAACTTTTTGCAACAAATTCAGTTGCTGAGTCAATAAATTCCATATA
Source organism: Candidatus Nomurabacteria bacterium RIFCSPHIGHO2_01_FULL_36_23 (assembly GCA_001786745.1). Taxonomy (GTDB): domain Bacteria; phylum Patescibacteriota; class Minisyncoccia; order Phycocordibacterales; family UBA9973; genus UBA9973. The sequence goes on from MFTF01000010.1 coordinate 1,914, forward strand.
TGGTTCTTTTAGACTTGGGTCTTTGAGAGCAGTCTCTTGTGTTAATAATTTTTTATTTTCTAGTTCGTATCTTTTAATTTTTGCTAGAAATCCACCAAACTTTCCTATCATTCCATCATAAAATTCCCTTTCTGTTTTTGAAAGATCATATTTATCTTTTAGTATATTTTTTAAATTTTCGAGTTTTGCGTCGTATTCATGTTGAATTGATTTTTCTAACCTTGATTTAACCCACAGACTTAGTAACCACTGCACTATACCAATAGATATAACTATTATTGATGTTCCTCCCAGAAGTTGTTTTAAAGTAATTTCCATAATGTTATAATTCTACCATGAAACTCCTTCTTACATCCGGCGGAATAACAAATAAAACACTCGCGCAAGCGTTGCTTGATTTGATGGGAAAGCCTGCTAACAGAATAAACATCGCCTTTATTCCGACAGCGGCAAATGCCAACAGAGACCATAAAGGGTATTTTATTGATAATCTATACCAGCTTAAACAACAAAATTACAAAATGATAGATCTTGTAGATATTTCTGCGTTGCCGAAGTGGAATTGGCAGGAGCGGTTGGAAATGGCGGATGTTTGGGTTGTCTCCGGCGGGGACTCTAACCACTTGATGCGATGGGTAGAAGAATCAGGGTTGAAAGAGTTGCTTCCAGAGTTTTTAAAAACAAAAGTATGGGTAGGAATTAGCGCAGGGAGCATTATTACAGCTCCTACGCTTGCCCTGGGTGATAGAGTCAAAACTGTCTCTTATAAAGAAAGATTTGGATATGAGGCAAAAGAAGGTCTTAACCTTGTTAATTTTTATTTTCGTCCTCACCTAAATTCTTCTACATCTCTACATTCTACAAAAGAACTTATAGCAGAAATTGCCAAACAAATTCCTGAAACTATTTATGGCATAGATGACCAAATGGCTATAAAAGTAGTGGATGGTAAAGAAGAGGTAATCGGCGAAGGGGAATATGTGGTTTTTAACAAATAATGCTACAATACCCTTATGACATGGGCTTTTAAAAGGCAGATTTTTGATGTAGGCATTCTAATCGTATTTTTTTCAATATTCGGGTTTTTAATAATTTATCCTAGAGTAAACACGACGCCAAGTTGCTCTGATAACAAGCAAAATGGAAATGAGACGGGGGTAGATTGCGGAGGATCGTGCGCCAGGGCGTGCATTGCAGAAGTAGATCCAATTTCAATTCTGTGGTCCCGCGCTTTTAAAGTTGTTCCCGGACGTTACAATGCAGTTGCTTATCTTCTAAATCATAATCAAAATACGGCAGTTAATAAAATAAATTATAGATTTCGCTTTGCTGATGAGAATAATATTTATATCGGCAAGCGAGAAGGTAACGCCTTTATTCCTCCATCAGGAAATTTTGCCATCTTTGAGCCGGCGATAGATGTCGGAAACTCTATTCCTGTTTATATAACTTTTGAGTTTACGCAAATACCAGAATGGATTCAAGTATCTCAAGAAAAGGTCAATCAGCTAAAAATATTAGTTTCAAATATAAAACTTGAAAATGAAAAAATAAGTCCCAGACTCTCTGCGACAATAAAAAATAATTCGTTTTTTATCATCCCAGAGGTAGATATAGTTGCAATTTTATACGATGTTTCTGGAAATGCGCTCTCGGTTAGCCGTACTTATTTTGATGTGCTCAACGGAGAGGAAAAAAGAGATATAAATTTTACTTGGCCAGAACCTTTTTCCGAAGAGGTGATTACTAAAGAAATAATTCCTATGTATAATATTTTTTTAGTTAAATTAAAGTAATGGCTGAGCAAGTTATCAAAAGAATAGATCCCGCTAGAGATCCGAGAAACTATTTTACTGTACTTACTGAATTATGAAAGAATCTATAAGAAAAATCTCTAACGGGATAGATTGGATGCTCGTCTTTTTTATACTTCCTATAATTTCCGCAGGACTGGCCACGATGAAGTCGTTTACGGGGGAAGAGAATGCAGGTGAATTTTTTAATAAACAGATTATTTGGATTTTAATGGGTTTTGCTATTTTTTTTGTTTTTTCTTTTATTGACTTTCGATTTTTAAGGCGTACCGATATATTAATGTTTATTTTTCTTTTAACTAATTTTATTTTATTAATGCTTTTTGTTTTAGGATATGTTTCCCATGGCGCTAAAAGTTGGTTTAATTTTGGTTATTTTTCTTTCCAGCCAGTCGATATGATGAAATTGGTATTAGTACTTATTTTGGCAAAGTATTTTTCTCGTCGCCATGTGGAAATTAGAGACATAAAACATATTTTTATTTCCGGATTTTATATGCTTATTCCTTTGGTTTTAGTACTGCTCCAGCCCGATTTTGGTTCTGCGGTGGTTGTATTTTTTATATGGCTTGGCATGGTGCTTGTTTCTGGAATTTCTAAAGCGCATTTATTTTTAGTTTTTACTTCTGGTTTGATAATTTTTACCTCATTTTGGTTTTTTGTTTTTGCGCCATATCAGAAAGCTCGTATTTCTAACTTTATAAATCCGCTAGCGGATATTCATGGAACAGGTTATAATGCCTTTCAATCTACTATTGCCGTGGGTTCGGGGGAGATTCTAGGTAAAGGTTTAGGTTTTGGCACGCAGTCGAGATTAAAATTTTTACCTCAACCTCAATCTGATTTTGTTTTTGCCGCTTATGCTGAAGAATGGGGATTAGTCGGTTCTTTTTTAATTTTTTTACTTTATGGATTTGTTATTTGGAGGATTCTTTTTTCTGCTACTTTGGGAGCATCTAATTTTGAAATACTTTTTGGTATGGGTCTTGCTATTTTTTTTATGAGTCATATCCTTATAAATATTGGTATGAATCTAGGGCTTATGCCTGTGGCTGGTATTCCTCTTCCTTTTATGAGTTATGGCGGTTCTCATCTCTTAGCGGAATTTACAGGTTTGGGTATTTTAATGAGTATGCGCAAGTATGCTAGGTCAGTGCATCGTGATGACATAAAGCATGAGTTTCTGGGAGTTTAAAGATATTTCGGGTGTTGGACACCCGACAGGTGTCCAACACCCGGGGAAAATAAAATATGAAAATAATTGATGGAAAAAAAATACGAGAAAAAATTTTAGTTAAAATAAAAAAAGAAGTGGCAGTTTTGCCATTTATTCCGGTTTTTTGCGATATTTTAGTGGGTGATGATCCCGCATCGGTGCAATATGTGAATATAAAAAAAAAGAGCGCCGAATCGGTTGGTATTAAATTTCATAATGCAAATTTCCCAGCATCCATAACCACCGAAGAATTGTTAGAAAAAATAAAAATTTTAAATCAAATACCAAACATGTGCGGTATTATTATTCAACTTCCACTGCCATTACACATTGATAAGAGGGCAGTGCTTGATGCTATTGATTCGCGTCTTGATATTGATTGTCTAGGAACTATACATAGCACAAAATTTTATCAAGGAGAGTCCTTGATAAGTTTTCCAACGGCGCTTGCCTGTATGACTATTTTAGATTCACTTAAACTAAATTTACAAAATTTGAAAATAGTTGTTTTAGGGCAAGGAATGTTGGTAGGCAAGCCCGTTACTGCGCTTCTTGGCTTACGGGGATTTTCCCCTGTCATCATCACTAGTAAAACGTTCAACAAAGAAGAGCTTATAAAACAGGCAGATGTTATAATTTCCGGTATCGGCAAGGGGAAATATATTACAGGTGATATGATTAAAAATGGGGTAATTTTAATAGATGCGGGCACTTCAGAAGACAATGGCGGAATAGTCGGCGATGTTGATTTAGAATCAGTGAAAGATGTGGCGGGTTACGTATCGCCAGTGCCCGGAGGCGTGGGACCAGTGACTGTGGCAATGCTTCTTAATAATGTGCTTCAAGTTGCTAAGAATAAATCCCATGAAGCAAATAAAATAATATGAATAATCAATTTTTTTTATTTTTTTATAATTTGGCTCACCAATCGCAAATTTTTGATAAAATAATTATTTTTACGGCTGTTTATTTTCCTTATGTTGTAATAATATTAGCGGGATTATTTTTGCTTTTTCATCATGAAATTTTTCAAGCCGAGAATCCCTTTCAAATTTTTTTGCAAAAGAAAAAAGAGATATTTTTAGTATTTTTTTCTGGAATTTTCGCTTGGATTTTGGCTTATATATTAAAATTTTTAATTCATATGCCTCGGCCTTTTGATATACTTCCTCAAGTATATCCTCTTTTGCCGGAAAATGGCTATGCTTTTCCGTCGGGTCACGCCACTTTCTTTATGGCTCTTACTTTTTCACTTTTCTTTCTTCACAGAAAAGCCGGCTATATTTTTATGTTTTTTGCTCTTTTCATAGGCATTGCTCGAATCATAGCCGGAGTGCATTTTCCAGTTGATATTCTTGGCGGTTTTGTACTAGGCGCATTAGTTGCTTATTTTCTTAAAATATATAGAATGAAATAATATATTTATGCGACATAGGATTGCTTCAATATTATTGGTGCTTATTTTAGGCGGGAGCGTCGGCTTTTTTGTCTATAAAACCGAACCCAAATTAAACAAGAATTTTGAGACACAAAAAGCTTTTTTTAAAAAATTTCCTTTTCGCTTGGGATTAGATCTCTCCGGAGGCAGTCACTTGATATACAAAGCAGATGTAAGCGGGGTGCCATCCGGCCAAGTTTCTGATTCAATGGATGCGCTTCGCGATGTCATAGAGCGTCGAGTTAATATCTTTGGCGTTTCCGAGCCGATAGTGCAAGTGCAAGGAGGGGGATTTATTTCAGGTGGAGAGCATCAGCTGATAGTTGATCTGCCGGGGATTACCGATGTGGAAAAAGCGACAGCCATGATTGGGCAGACACCGCTTTTGGAATTCAAGATTGAAAGACCTGAAGATGAGCCAATAACCATAAAACCAGGAAAAGATGGAAAAGTAGATTTAGGCAGCATAAATTTAGAAGCACAGTTTGTTTCAACTGAACTTACGGGCAGATATTTACAGAAAGCAACTCTGGAATTTGATGTTAATACTCGCGAGCCCAGAGTCAGTTTACAATTTGACGACACGGGCACAAAACTCTTTGCCCAAATTACAAAAGAAAACATCGGTAAGATGGTCGCCATCTATCTGGATGGTTCGCCAATATCTACTCCCGTTGTGCGTGAAGAAATTCCAAACGGTCAAGCAGTAATTTCCGGGTCTTTCACTCCAACTGAAGCAAAACTTTTAGTCGGCAGGTTGAATTCTGGCGCGCTTCCAGTACCCATAACTCTTATTTCCAAACAAACAATTGGCGCCACTCTGGGCGACAATGCGGTGAATGCTGGAATAAAAGCCGCAATAATTGGATTTTTATTTGTAGCATTTTTTTTAATTCTTTGGTATCGTTTGCCGGGTATAATTGCCACTGTTTCTCTTTCTATTTTTATTACTATAATGCTTGCTTTATTTAAATTAATTCCAGTTACACTAACTGCCGCAGGTATTGCCGGATTTATCATTTCTATCGGCATTGCCGTTGATGCCAATGTGCTTATTTTTGAGCGCGTTAAAGAAGAATTGCGTTCTGGTCGAAGCGTGGCTGATGCTGTTTCCACCGGTTTTTCCCGCGCTTGGTTTTCAATTCGCGATTCTAATATTTCCAATATTATTACCGCCTTGATTCTCTTTTGGTTTGGCACATCGTTGATCAAAGGATTTGCTTTAACGCTTGGCATGGGTGTTCTGGTTTCAATGTTCAGCGCGATTACAATTACTAGAATTTTTCTTTCTGTCTTTAATTTTATAGGAAATGGAAAAATTACAAGATTTTTATTTAGTTCAGGATTAACAAGATAGAGTTTTAGCCTCTATCTAGAGTCTAAAACTCTATCACATAAAATCATGTTTATTATTAAATACAAAAAAATATTCATTAGCATATCGATATTCTTGGTCGTCCTTTCTATAATTTCTCTTTTTGTTTTCGGATTAAAAATCGGCATTGATTTCAAGGGAGGAGCATTGACTGAAGTTGTTTATAAAACCTCGCGTCCAAATCAAGAAAGTTTAGACACCGCATTTAAGTCTTTAAATCTGGATTCAATTCTTCTTCAACCGACAGGAGATTTGGGTTATATTATTAAATCTCGCGATCTAAATGAAGCAGAACATTCTTTGCTCTTGAAAACACTTTCCCAAGATGGAAAAAATGAACTTACTGAAACAAATTTTAATTCAATCGGGCCTTCGGTGGGACGAGAACTCACTAGAAAAGCATTAATTGCCGTTGTGTTGGTTTCACTTGCGATTATTTGTTTTATCGCTTTTACTTTCAGAAAAATTTCCCACCTCTCCGCCCTGGGTCGCCAGGGCGTAGCTTCTTGGAAATATGGTCTTATCGCAATTATCACACTTTTGCATGACGTTGCCATTCCTGTTGGCATTTTTGTTGTTCTTTCACATTATTATGGCGCCGAGCTAGATACGCTTTTTGTAGTTGCCGTACTTACCATTCTGGGTCTTTCGGTTTCCGATACCATAGTTATTTTTGATAGAATTAGAGAAAATTTAAATAATCAAGCCAATACGGCAAAAACAAATTTTAATGAGATAGTGGGTAAAAGTTTAGAACAGTCATATGTACGATCTATTTGCACATCGCTTACCGTTATTCTGGTACTTTCGGCGCTTTTCTTTTTTGGCCCTGTTTCTACAAAATATTTTGCTCTTATGCTTATTGCCGGAATGTTCTTCGGAACATATTCTTCCATTTTTTTAGCCTCGCCGTTGTTGGTGTTGGTAGAGGAATGGCAAAAGAAAAGCAAAAAGTCATAAAGTTGCTTTATTTTTTATGCTATAATATGTCTTGGATGGTTTTAGATTATTAATAATTAACATATAAAAACCATGATATACATTTTAATAGTTTTTGGGGTTGTGGTTTTGTGGGTAATCTTTATTTATAATGGTTTTGTCTCACTGGTTAATCGCGCTAAAGAAGCCTGGGCGGATATTGAGGTGCAATTAAAACGTAGATACGATCTCATCCCCAATTTAGTCAACACAGTAAAGGGTTATGCTACGCACGAATCAACTGTTTTTGAAAATGTCACCAAAGCTCGCACCGCCGCCATGGGAGCAGGCAGTTTGACGGACAAAGCCGGAGCGGAGAATATGCTCACGGGCGCGCTGAAGTCTATTTTTGCTATTGCTGAAGCATATCCGGATTTAAAAGCCAATCAGAATTTCTTGGCTTTGCAAAACGAGCTTTCCGACACCGAAAATAAAATTCAAGCGGCGCGCCGATTTTACAACGGTAATGTTCGCGACTTGAATATAAAAATTGAATCTTTTCCAGCCAACATTTTAGCGACAGTATTTCGTTTCTCAAAAATGGAATTTTTTGATTTGGCTGATAACGATGTCGCTCAGAACCCTGTGGCAGTGAAGTTTTAAATGGCTACTCTATATACTCATCAAAGTCAAAATATCACCAAAACTTGGTTATTAATGACTGTGTTTTTTGTTGTAGTTATTGGTTTTGGCTGGTTTTTTAGTATATATTACAGTAATCCCAATATTCTTTATTTTTTTGTTATTTTTAGCATCTTGATGAATTTTTTTTCGTATTGGTATTCGGATAAAATTGTTCTCACTTTGGCGGGGGCAAAAGAAGCGAAAAGAGAAGAATATTTTAATTTATATACAAGCATAGAAAATCTCTCTATCACCGCCGGACTGCCAATGCCAAAAATTTATGTAGTGGAAGATCCAGCGCCGAACGCTTTTGCCACGGGACGGGATAAAAATCATGCGGTTGTTTGCGCGACCACTGGACTTCTTAAAATTTTAGAAAAGACGGAATTAGAGGGTGTGATAGCGCACGAACTCTCGCATATTGGCAATCGTGATATGTTGCTGTCAACGGTTATTGTTGTTTTAGTTGGTTTCATTTCTATTTTAGCGGATGTTTTTAGGAGAAATTTATTTTTTGGTCGTAGTCGAGATAATAACAATAAAGCGGGAGGGATACTCTTGTTGATTGGAATTATTTTGTCAATTTTGGCGCCGATTTTTGCTATGCTCATCCAACTGGCTATTTCCCGCAAGCGCGAATTTCTAGCCGATGCTTCCGGCGCGCTTTTGACACGCTATCCAGAGGGTTTAGCCGGCGCGCTTCGTAAAATTTCACAATACAGTCAGCCAATGGCGCGCCAATCAAAAGCTATCGCGCACTTATACATTGCCGACCCCAAGGGAGTTTCTCTTGGTAAAAAAGTTGGCAGTTTTTTTGCCACTCATCCGCCCGTGGAAGAGAGAGTGAAAGCATTAATCGGACACTAAGTTAGCATCTACGCTATAGCGTAGATGCGTATTGTGGTACAATATATTCAATGACTCAAAACAGAAGACTCCGCTATAAAGGTATGTCGGTAAATCTTTTTGGTTTGCCTAATGTTGATAATTACAAAAGTAAAAAAAATACTCAAAAAGGTATTCCAAAACGGCAATATCTTCAATCTTTTATTTCCAGTTTTAATAAAAATGCGCCTAAAAACTTACTTCTCATATATGATATTCCAGAAGGGAGAAAGAAAGAGAGGGATTGGTTTCGTCGCCAGCTTCGAAATTTTGACTTTGCGATGATCCAGAAAAGTGTTTGGGTCGGACCTTCTCCTTTACCCGAAGATTTTCTTAATTACCTCAAAAGGATTGGTCTACAGAAAGAATTTAAAACATTTAAGTTAGCAAAATCATACACGAAGCAATCTACGCCATAGCGTAGATTGAAAAATTATAAACTCATGATCCCAAAAAAATTAGCTAATCAAGCAAATAAAGCAATAATTATCTGGGCTAAAGGCAAGGATAAATTAATTGTTGCCATTGATGGATATGCAGGTATAGGTAAAACCACTTTATTAAACAATCTAACAAAGATCAATCCAGATATTGTTGCAGTGAATTGGGATGATTTTATTTTGCCCCGAGATATTTTTCAAAAGAAATTAGCTAAAGCCAAAGATCGATCAAAAATATTCGAGCTCAAGATTGGCGACAGTAAAAAACTAAAAGACTTTATTGGTGCTTATAGAACCACAGATAGATTATATAAAATGGATGCTTATAATGGTTCTACTGGAAAAGTAAATACGCCCAGAGCTTTTGGTTTTTCCAAAAAGATTATGGTAATTGAGGGAGTTTTTATGTTTCATCCTGAATTGTCACGCAGTAAATTTTGGGATAAAAGAATTTATCTACAAGGAGATATAAATAAAACTACAGAGAGACGAGTTAATCGGGAGAAAAAAAGATGGGGTAAAAATTACATTCCAGAAACTCACCCAGATTCATATTTTAAACAAGTTGTTATTGCCTTGAATAGGTATATTAAGTTACATTGCCCTGAAAAAATTGCTGATTTAGTACTAAGGGCAGATTAAATTATATCTACGCTATAGCGTAGATTGAGAATATTCACTTTTATTTATAACCTTATCTTGCTATACTATTTTTATGGACATTAAAGATGTTGAAAACCTTGCCAAACTTGCCAGAATTGAGCTTGAGGAAGAGGAGAAAAAATCTTTGCTTGCCGACATGGAAAGTATTTTAGGATATGTAAAGAAAATAGAATCTGCGGAAATAGGAAACATCAAGGAGGAATACAATCTTTATAATGTTTGGCGAGAAGATATATCAGAAAAACGTGAATTTTCTCCAGAAATCATAAAAAAGCAATTTCCCGATTCACAGGAAGGATTTTTGAAAGTAAAAAAGATTTTATGATTGATTTAAATTCACTTACCATAACTTCTGCTAGAAAAAAACTTGATGCCAGAGAATTTTCGGCGGTAGATTTAGCGCAAGCTTATTTAAATGAAATTAAAAAGAAAAATGGTGAGCTGAATGCCTATCTTGAGATTTACGATGATGTGCTGGAACAGGCAAAAACAGCAGATGACTTAATCGCGCAAGGCAAGTCGTACCCGCTTTTGGGAATACCTCTGGCTATTAAAGACGTGATTCTAGTGCGAGGGAAAAAAGTTACCGCTAGCTCAAAAATTCTAGAAAATTATTTCGCTTCCTATGATGCGACTGTGATAGAAAAGTTAAAAAAACAAGGCGCAATATTTTTAGGCAGAACAAATATAGATGAATTTGCGATGGGGGGGTCCACCGAAAATTCCGCTTTTGGCGTAACCAAAAATCCGCACGACACAAGACGAGTGGCAGGGGGATCTTCTGGGGGATCCATAGTCGCGGTGGCCTCTAATCTTGCTCTCGGCGCGCTTGGTTCTGACACGGGCGGATCAGTGCGAGAACCAGCGGCTTTTTGCGGGATAGTGGGAATGAAGCCCACGTATGGAAGAGTATCCCGTTCTGGTCTTATAGCCATGGGTTCATCCCTTGATTGTATAGGACCTGCCACGAAGACAGTAGAAGATGCAGAAATTATTTATAACACAATAAGAGGTAGTGATATTTTAGACAGCACAACAATTTCCGAAGAAACATATCCAAAACCTCCCCTAAAGAAAGAATTAATTATTGGTGTACCCTGGGATCTAGTTAATGGAGAGGGTATTGACAGGGAAGTTAAAGAAAATTTTGCGCAAACAATTAAAAAATTTAAAACGTTTGGCTTCAACATTAAGGATATTTCTTTTAAAAATCTGGATATGGCGCTGGCCGTTTATTATATTATTATGCCCGCCGAAGCATCTACCAATCTGTCTCGTTTTGATGGAATGAGATATGGGCTACACAAAGATGGCAAAAATTTATTAGAAGATTATATGTTGACCAGGGGTTTGGATTTTGGCAAAGAAGTTCGTCGCAGAATTCTTCTGGGCACATATGTTCTCTCGGTCGGTTATTATGACGCATATTATGGCAGGGCGCAAATAATTAGAAATATGTTGAAAAAAGAATTTACCGAGGCGTTTAAAAATGTTGATCTTATTGCCACGCCGACTGCGCCATCTGTCGCCTGGAAAATTGGTGAAAAGAGCAATCCCTTATCTGCATATTTGGCTGATATTTTTACCATCACGGCAAATATCGTGGGTGTGCCGGCGATTTCTTTACCCTCTGGTTTTATTGAGGTAGAAGGTAAAAAACTGCCATTAGGAATTCAGTTTATGGCGTCACATGGAGCAGAGAATCTTCTTTTTGAAGCCGGTAAAAAATTTGAGGCGTTAAATAATTAATGATATGATAATAGAATGAATCAGAATAATATTCTCGGAGATTCTTTTTTTAATTCAAAATTTTTTAATCCAGATTATCTATTTAATCAGGGCATCTCTTTTTTTCACCAGCTTTCTAATTATACTTTTAACGCTAACACGATAGCTCTTTATCATACTGGTCTTTTTTTTCTCGCCTTATTTTTTCTTACGATTATTTCCTATTGTATCATTCGGATGTTTGAAATCAGAAAAAAAGAACATACATATTTACAACATGAAATTGCCGAATATGCACGCTTTCAAGCTGAAGTAGAGAAAAAAATTCAACAAGAGAGAAAAGAAGGATCTGAAAATGAAAGATGGGCGAAAACTTTAACTTATCTTTTTTCGCAGAGTTCAAGCGATTGGAAGTTGGCAATTATTGAAGCCGATTCTATGCTTGATGGTTTAATGGACCAGTTGGGATTTAGAAGTGAAAATCTAGGGGAAAAATTAAAAATGGCTAATCAAGATAATTTTCCTAGTCTAACCAATGCTTGGGAAGTGCATACCATAAGAAATAAAATAGCGCACGAGGGTTTATCTTTTGAACTTTCTCAGCATGAAGCGAAAAGAATAATCGCCTTATACGAGCAGATTTTTCGCCAATATGGATTTATCTAAAAAATAAAGAATAAAATTTTACCGGTACAGATTTTTTGAAGCTTAAAAAATCTTGAAATTCTCGCGTTGTCACGCTCAAAACCCCTCAAAAACTTTATTCTTTATTTAGACAATATTTATTGTTGCGGGAGGCCGAATCGAACGGCCGTCTCAAGGTTATGAGCCTTGCGAGATGCCTCTTCTCTATCCCGCTATAATCTTATATCTTATAGTAAAAATCAAATTTTTGCAAATAAATATTTGAAAAAAGAATAAAATGTGATATTCTGCAAGAATGTCGGGGTAGCTCAGTTGGTAGAGCAGAGGGATCATAATCCTCAGGTCGTGGGTTCAAGCCCCACCCCCGACACAGTTCTTTTGATGATAGGATTAAGAAATTGCGGCTGTAGTTCAACGGTAGAACGCTCCCCTGTCACGGGAGAGGTAGTGGGATCAACACCCATCAGCCGCGCAAATTGACTTGCTTTTTTATAACTATCTATGCTAGTATATAGATACTAAACTTGAAAGGCATCCTAAATGGGTGCCTTTCCTTGTTTCTAGCTTATT
>MFTF01000011.1:0-32054 GCA_001786745.1 Candidatus Nomurabacteria bacterium RIFCSPHIGHO2_01_FULL_36_23
TTCTGTTTCTGATATTAAAAACAATGTTACAAATAGAGCAAAAGAGCTTGCCGAGCGTGCCTTTACAAAAATTTGGAATTTTTAAGTTTCGGAATATGTTATTCGAATAGTTGACTTTTGTTTGTATTTGATCAAAGATGGGATATGGAAACTAATAAAAAATTAAAAACATATGCTTGTAAATATTGTAAATATATAAGTGAAAGTATTGGTATTTCTACAATAGAATCACACTATTATTCTTTTTATATAAATACAGACCAATGGAAAGATTTTTATGGTAGTGAAAGCATAGATTCACAGAAATACTTTTGTATAAATTGTAATAAAAAAATTAATACTAAAATAGCAAATAGTTTAATTTGTTAAATAATTAAAATCTAAAATTACTCGATAAACCTAAACAAAGTTCTGTTAGAGAAAAAAGTTACCAACCAGATTTGGAATGCGATGATTATATTTATGAAGTAAAGGGTAGAAATTGGAGTACTTCTGGTACTGCGGGAGAAAAAATATTGGGTGTTCCCTTGAAATATGGAGAATTGCCAAATTTATATAAAAAACCACTTCAAATTGTTTTAGTTGGATATCAGGAATATGAAGCTAGACAAGGTTTTGCCTTCGGTGATTTACTAGATAAAAATAATCAAACTTCAGAATTGAAAGAAAGTTTGGCCTTTTATAAAGAACATGAGATTGAATATATTGCTTTTACAGATATATTAAAAAAGATAGGATTTCCTGATGGTTGTTGGAATAAAAAATAGCTAATTTTAGTTTTCCACACCCACTTGACTTTTTATGTTGATTTTTGATATAGTAGAGGTACTAAGCTCACTGCCACTGTCGCAAGACAAGGGCAGTTTTCGTTTACATGATATAATCTATTGAATGAGTGCAGAAAGAGTAAAAATTTACATAGATGGAGGTAACACATATAAAGCTCTATTTAAGGAATCTAAAAATTCTAAAGATAACTCTTTAATACCCAGAACTGTACCTTCTGGAAAAATATTTAGTTTTAAAGAATTTGCTCTTTTTCTTTCTTCTAATAGAAATCTATGCGGCAAAGCATATTATGTTGGAATTGTCAGAAATTATGATCATGCTAAAAAGTCAAAAAATATGGTTATCAAGCAACAGAAATTTCTAGCGGCACTTGAAAATGATGGATTTATAATAGAGAGAGGAAAAATCGTCTATGATCACGAAATCAGAGAAAAAGGAGTTGATGTTAAAATAGCAATTGATATCGTTATTGATGGAATTGAAGATAAATATGATACAGCTATTATTGTTAGTTCTGATACTGATTTAATACCGGCTATAAAATATGTTCAATCAAAAGGTAAAAAAGTTGAATATATAGGATTTTCCAATCATACTTCTGTGGGTTTAATAAAAGAATGTGATAATCAAAGAGTTTTTGTAAGTGCTGATTTACAACAATTCATTATTTGATGACTATATCTTCGATTAAAATAACTCCAACGGCGTCCCAGTACGGGAGCCAAATAAGTTTTTTTTGCTATAATAGACCCAATGGATAAAGTAAAATTTGTCGAGAATCCGTGGTCTCTGGAGCCAGAGAATATTTTTGCTGACCTCGAGACGTCTCCACAAGGATTATCGGAACAAGAAGCTCTACGCCGATTAAAAATTTACGGGAAGAATATTTTTCATAAACAAGAGAGACAAAGCGCAGTCGCCATTTTTCTAAAACAGCTTACAAACCCCCTCATTTTTATTTTAATTGCGGCGGCAATCATTACAACGGTACTTCAAGAATGGACTGAAGTTGTCGTGATTACACTAGCAGTGCTTATAAATACGGGTTTGGGATTTTACCGCGAGTATCATGCGGAAAACACTCTTGAAAAGTTAAGTAGCTTTATCAAAGACCGTTCGCGAGTTATTCGCGACAATCATGAAGCAGAAATTGACTCAGAAATGCTGGTGCCGGGAGATGTGATAAAGCTTTCTTATGGTAGCCGAGTATCCGCGGATGCGAGAATTATAAATGCCAACAATATAAGTACTGACGAGTCCATCTTGACCGGAGAATCGACCCCGGTACAAAAGTCCGAAGAGGTTAAACTAGTTTCCGTTTCTGTTTCCGAACGCACCAACATGGTGCATGCAGGCACTCTAACCATTGACGGTTTTGCGACTGCTATTGTTATTTCAACAGGCGATAGAACAGAAATAGGGAAAATTGCCGGGTTGGTTTCCGGTATTCATAGGGTCAAAACCCCTATTCAAAAAGGTTTGTCCCGATTAGCATGGGTTATTTTTTCGATTGTTGTCATGATAGTTGTCGGTATTTTTATTCTGGGTATTTATCGCGGAGAATCAATTTCTGGCATGTTGGTTCTTTCTGTTGCCGTAGCGGTGGGTGCCGTGCCGGAAGCTTTACCCATTGCTCTGACGGTTATTCTGTCTATTGGAGCGGAACGTATTGCAAAAAAGCGCGGAATTGTGCGCACTCTCGTTGCGGCGGAAACACTCGGTTCAACAAGTGTAATTATGACGGACAAGACAGGCACTCTTACTGAAGCAAATATGCGTTTGGTTGGGATCTATAACGTAAACAAACTTGTGTCCGGGGATACCAGGCCAATGGACTATAGTGAAAACGATCAGAAAGTTCTCGAAATGGCGCTTGCCAATGTGGATGTCTTGATTGAAAATCCAGAAAGCGAAATATCGGCATGGATTTTTAAAGGAAAACCCTTTGAGGTTAATATCATTAAAACTGCAAGAGACAACGGGCTTGATGTTTCTCGTTTTAGCATAAATGGAAATTCGCAAATTTTAATCCCATTTAATTCTTCACATAAATTTTCCGTATCAATGCTTGGCAACCTTTTTATAATTATGGGAGCGCCGGATGTGTTGCTTTCAAAATCAAAAATGGATGCCTCAACATATAATAAAATTGAATCATGGATAACCAAAGCGAGCGAAGAAGGAAAAAGGTTAATTGCGATTGGTAAAAAATCATCCGTGATTACCTCGGTCTCCAAGATGGAAAATATTGAATTTATCGGCATCTTGGCTTTTCGTGATCCGGTGCGTAAAGAGGTACCAGCGGCGATAAGGAGCATTGAATCACTCGGCACGCGTATTGTCATGGTTACGGGTGACTTGAAAGGCACCGCCATTTCCGTTGCACGCGAGATTGGCTGGAATATTGCTGAACACGAAGTGCTCACGGGTCACGATTTACAAACCATTTCCAACGAGATCTTGCTTGATACTATTCCATCAATTAAAGTTTTTGCTCGAGTAACACCAGAAGATAAATTGCGCATTGGTCTCCTGTACCGCAAGCTCGGCGAAGTCGTAGCCATGACCGGAGACGGAGTTAATGATGCGCCGTCACTTAAAGCCATGGACATCGGGGTAGCGCTCGGATCCGGCAGTGACGTAGCTAAGAGTGCGGCCGACCTCGTGCTTCTGGATGATAATTTTCAAACCATTAGCATGGCTATACACGAAGGGCGTAGAATTTTAGTGAATGTCCGTAAGACATTTGTCTATCTTATGTCGAACTCACTGGACGAAGTATTTGTTATCGGCGGGAGTTTGCTAGTGGGTATTGCGTTACCCCTCTCGGCGCTTCAAATTATTTGGGTTAATTTATTTACCGGCAGTTTACCGGCGCTTGCCTTTGCCTATGATGAAGACTTTGACCATGAAATGTCGAAGAGACATACTCTAAAATCTATTTTTACCCGTGAAGTGAATATTCTTACATTTGGTATTGGTATATTTAGTTCGTTGCTGTTATTTCTTATGTATTATGCTCTAATACATTTTGAGGTTGCGCTTCCTCTGGCGCGATCGGTGTTTTTTGTATGCTTTGCCTCCTATATTCTCGTTATCGCTTTCTCATTTCGTAGTTTACATAAACCGTTGTTTTCTTACCCTGTGTTCTCAAACAAGAAACTTAATCAAAGCGTGCTTCTTGCCGTCATAGTACTGGTTGCAACCATGGTGATACCGTCATTTCGTGAATTATTTGAACTGGCGCCAGTTCCGCCTGTTTGGTTGTGGTTCATTGCCGGATGGCTTATTCTAAATGTGCTTTTGGTTGAATTCGCGAAATATCTATTTAGGACGAAGAGAAGTTAAGATTTTCTGACCTTATTAATTACAAGCCACTAAGATGGTACTAACAGCGTCCCAGTACAGGAGCCCTGATGGTTGATTTGCAAAACTTGGTATATAATTAAAGTATTATAATTTATTGTTCACAACATTTTTATGACAAATGAAAAAAAGTTTGAATGGATTTTAAGAATTGGTGTAGCGGGTGAGTTTCTTGGTCACGGCGTGTTTGCTGTTTTGGGTAAAGCTGACTGGATAAAGTGGACCGAACAGCTGACTGGATTTGATACAGCAACAGCTACCATATTTATGACTATTGTGGGGGTAGTTGATATTTTACTGGCTATTCTTGTGATTTGGAAACCGATTCGACCATTATTGCTCTGGATGGCTTTTTGGGGTTTCTGGACTGCTCTCGTTCGTCCGCTTGTGGGTTTGCCGACATGGGATTTCATAGAAAGATTTGCTAATTGGGCCGCGCCGCTTGCGCTTTATTTCTTTTACAGAAGCAAGAACCAGTAAATAATCATAATCTTTGATTGTTCAAAGAAATGATTTTCGTGCTATAATTATAATTATTATGGAGTTGTCGTCATTAAAAGAAATTACTAACCTTAATGGCAAAGTTGTCATTGTTACCGGCGGTGCCATGGGCATTGGTTTTGGTATTGCATATCGCTTGGCTGAAGCTGGAGCTAATGTGGTCATTGCTGATATTAATGAAGAAGTTGGCAATACTGCAACCAGGGAATTAAATAATAACGAGTGGAAAGCAGAATTTATAAAAACTAATGTTGTTGAAGAGAAAGATGTTAAGGATGCGATCGATTTTACGTTAAAAAAATACGGTGGCATTGATATTCTTGTCAATAATGCCGGTATTTATCCAATTATCTCTGTCATGCAAATGCAACCAGCAGATTTTGATAAAATTTTATCGGTTAACCTTAAGAGTGTTTTCCTTTTTACCAAAGCTGTTGCGGAAGTAATGATTAAACAAAATAGAGGCGGAAAAATTATAAACATCACGTCGGTTGACGCATTACATCCTTCTTCTGTGGGACTGGCGGTTTATGACGCATCAAAACACGGCGTTTGGGGATTTACCAAGAATACTGCGCTAGAACTTGCGCCACATAACATTCAAGTCAACGCCATTGCTCCAGGCGGTATTGCTACTCCAGGTACTGGGGCTGGTAAATCTGTAACCCCTGAAATGGAAGCAATACTTAAAAAATTTTTAGAAAAAATTCCAATGAAACGTATGGGTAATCCTGACGACATTGGCAAAGTCGCGCTGTTTCTCGCTTCCGACCTTTCAAGTTATATGACTGGTTCACAGATAGTTGTAGATGGGGGAGTTTTACTATCATAATTACTAATTAAAGTATTTTCAACAGCGCCGAATATAGCGCTTTTTGTTTGTTAATAAGTAACATGGTTGTTTTAAGTGTTTATTTGATATAATGACAATGGATAAAGTATTTTAGAGAGGAGAATACAATGGAGCCACTCACTCTAGAGCAGTTCCTTGAGTATGTAAAGGTGGCGGCGTACTATCTTTTTCTTGAACGTCAGAAGAACTCTCAGTTCAATGGGAGTTCTTTCAGCAAGATGGAAATTCTATTTCGTCGCGAATTTGGTCGCTGGCCGACCAAGCACGAAATGGCAGAAGAAGATTGGAATTACGCCAAATGGGCTGTTGCTCAAAGGCACTTCCTTTTAGGAGATATATTTTTTCGAACGCCCCGACCGGAGGTTCGGGGCACTCACTTTTTTACCACTATATGCTATAATTAAGTAAGGTAATTTTTAAAATTAACTCAAACAAAATTATGAAAGGATTTAAATCAAATATTGAAAAAGATACTTTAGCAAACAATAATTTCCGTAAGGTGTTATATACTGGAAAGCATAGCCAGTTGGTGTTAATGTCCCTAAATCCTCAAGAAGAAATTGGCATGGAAATTCACTCAGACAACGATCAATTTTTCCGCTTTGAACAAGGGCGAGGCAAGTGCATTATTGACGGAAATGAATATGAAGTTGGTGATGGGGTGGCTATTGTTGTGCCCGCTGGATCTTCACACAATGTCATTAATACTTCGGACACAGAACAGCTGAAATTCTACACTATCTATTCTCCGGCGCATCATAAAGACGGAATCGTGCGCGAAACAAAAAAAGAAGCGGAAACGAACGGAGTGGAATTTGATGGTATTGTCACGGAATAGTTTTTTAGAATGTGATATAATGAATGGCTTATTTTATTAATAATAAATTTATGAATAAACAAAAAATCGTAAACATAATGCTTCGTTTTGCTATGGGTTTTATTTTTCTCTGGGCGTTTTTTGATAAAGTTTTTGGTTTGGGATTTGCAACAACTGCGGATAAGGCGTGGATTCGTGGAGGATCGCCAACTACTGGCTTTCTTGCCAATGCAGTGCAAGGTCCTTTTAAAAATCTTTTTCATGGTCTTGCGGGAATGCCCGTTATTGATTGGCTCTTTATGCTTGGGCTTTTATTTGTGGGTTTAACTCTTATTTTTAAGAAATACGTGAAATGGGGATGTGCGACCGGCGTTATAATGCTTGCTCTAATGTATTTAGCTTTACTTTGGCCAGCAAACAATCCAATTATTGATGACCACCTTGTGTATATTTTAGTGCTGATGCTTATTGCTTTTAAAAGTGAAGAATAAAAAAATTACCGCCAGAGGCGATCAAATATATGGCAAAAAGAAGCACCACGCTTAGTCCTAAAAAAAAATCAAGACATTCTCATAAAACCAAAAAAAGACTCGCAATCAAGCAACTTATGCTTGAGAAAAAATCTATTGGCTGGATTTTAAATTAAGCAATTAAAACTTTGTGCCACGAAGAAGCGCTTTTGTCAGGAGATTAAGTTCAATCGTGGCGACGCCGACGACTTTATCACCGCCGCCATAATATAAATATAAAAGTCCTTTGCGTTTTACCATTCCACATGGGAAAACCACATTATTGACTATACCAATTTTCTCATACGATTCTTCGGGTTCAAAAATTGGATCAGTCGTGCGAGCAAGGACGAGGGTTGGGTCTTTTTTATCAAGAAGGACAGCGCCAACACGATATGTATTATGGTTTTTAGAAATTCCATGATATAGAAGAATCCAGCCATATCTGGTTTTAATTGGAGGAGCGACAATACCTACTTTAACGCTATCCCATGAATTTATTTGAGGACCAAAAATGCGGATACATTTTTTTATGGTATCAGTTTTAAAATCTAGAGAATGCAGATAGTCGCCACATATTTGGTCGCCAACCCGATGAAAAATAAAATAACCTCCGTTGATTTTTTCAGAAAAAAGACAAGTATCTTTATCGTCAAAACCAACGGGGGTAATAACCAGCGGTTTTTCCCATTTCCAATCGTGCGCGATAAAATTCTTTTCAGAAATTGAAGTAACGGCAACGCGTGGCGGACCGATACCATCAAATGCCGTGTAGCACATATAAATATTTTTTCCTATTTTTGTCAACCGCGGATCTTCACAGCCTGAATTTTCCCCCGCAATTTTTTTTATTTCAAAATTTTCACGCGGTATATACACGGGTTCAGGCAGTCTTTGATTAATGGTTGTTCCATTATTGCTTTTAGCATAACCAATTGTGGAAGTATTTTCATTTGATTGCGCGCGATAGAGAATATGTGTAGTTTTGCCAATGGCAATTGCGGCTGGATTGAAGGTTGCCTTGGTTTCCCAGGGATGCTCTTCTATGGGTAAGATGATAGGGTTTTCTTTCGCCCTCTTAAATTGCCACTGCTGTTTGGTTTTTGGATGAATTGTTCCTAGAAGATCAGTGATACTAACGTGGGCTTTACAGATAGTTGTATCTGTGGCACCATAATAAATAGTGAGTTTATCTCCCAAAAGAGTAGCTCCACTTGGAAAAACAATATTATTAACATGTCCGGAAAGTTCATATGTTTCATTTGGCGCAATAATCGGTCCATGAGTGTGCCCGATTATTTTTTTAGGGTCATTAAGGTCAAGGAGAAGCGCCTCAATACCGAAGATACGATCAAGATGTTCCGGGTGCGGAAAATAATTTTGGATATATGAATATATTAAAAGCCAGCCATATTTTGTTTTAATTACCGGAGCGCCGACTTCAATATAGTCGTATGATGTGCGACGAGGATTGATAGCATATTTATCTATATTGGCATGCCATTTTTCCCAAAACTCAGGGTTCCAAAAATCTTCCACTTTATCCGCTTGAGCAATGGCAATTTGGATTGAAGGTTCATCGGTATGAGCAGTCAAAATCAATGTGACCTTACCATTTATGCGCTCCGGAAAAAGAGCCGCCGCTTTGGCATTAAAGGGAGTGACGAGATGTCGTTCGTCTATTTGCTTTAAGTCTTTAGAGATTGCTACCGCAATTTTAATATTTGCAGCCGAAAATGGATAATCTCCAAGGGCAGTATAAAAAATATAATAACGACCCTCAAAGAATGTTATGCGCGGATCTTCACAACCAAACTTTTCCCATTCTTCTTTGGGTGTAATAAATTGCCTACGTTCTTCAAAATGCGTGCCGTCTTTGCTCTGTCCGATACCAATGACTGAAATTTGTTCAGGGGTACGCAGTTTATCCGGCGCCGAAATAGCGCGATACACGCCATAAAATATTCCACCCCTTTTAATAACACTCATATTAAAAGTGGCAAAAGCTTCCCAATAATGGTCTTTATTGGGAGTTAGTATTGGGTTATGATGAGAGCGTTTTACGACAAACATAAAATTAAATTTTAATAGCTTGGTTTTTTAATTTTACTGTCTTGTGTTTTTTAAGATCTTTCAATAAATCTGCAAGTTTAATTGTTGCAACGCCAATAACTTTATCTGCTCCGCCGTAATAAACGAAAAGTACGCCATCCTTTACCACTGCCCCGCAAGAATATACCACGCCCCATTTATATCCATTATTCTCATAATATTCTTCCGGTTCAAGGAGTGGATTTTGTGAACGGTAAAGGATCTTAGTTGGATCGTTTAAGTCCAGAATCATGGCAAAAAGTTTATAGCGATTGAGGTCGTGTTCTTCTATAGCATGGTATAAAATAAGCCAGCCCAATTCTGTCTTTATTGGAGATGGTCCCACTCCGCGCATACCTTTTTCTCTTAATTGCCAACGAGGGTCGCCATCATGAACACTATGTATAAATTTTTTCCCATCTAACTCGTCTAAACTATCAAAATATGTAATTAAAATTTCTGGAGAAATACCGTGAAGTATCGCAAATTTACCATTTATTTTTTCTGGGAAAAGAACCCAGTTTTTGTGAATCTCGCCGGGCGGAGAAATTAAAACCGGATTCTTCCAATTCCATTTTTTATTTTCAAGGTCTTCTAGCTTTATAGAAGTAAGCGCTATCCGCAATGATCCCCAGCCGTCAAAAGCGGTATAAAGCATATAAACGATATCACCTAAAAGTGTCAAACGTGGATCTTCACATCCGCCATTCCATCCTCCGCCTGAAATATAATCAATAGGCAAAAGAGATTTATCAGCTTTTGTAAAATTATTAGCTCTTCGGTAAATAAAATAGGGGAGACGCTCGTCAATGTTATAACCATCTTGGCTGGCTGCATATCCTAACACTGAAGAATCATTATTTCCAATCGCTCGATAAATGAGATGAATTTTACCATTGGCAATAAAAGCAGAAGGATTAAATGTCGCTTTTGATTCCCAGGGATATAACCGAGGCGTAATTATAGGATTATGTAGGGCTCTCTTTAGTTCAACTGATACCTTCTTTTTCCCCAACGCTTTAAGTCGGGACTTTTTTACTGTTTTTTTCATTATTTTTTTTCCCGACGCTTTAAGTCGGGACCCCGACCCCTTGGGGCGTCGGGGTTTTTTAAGCGCGACCATATTTGTCTTCTAATCTTATAACATCGTCCTCCTTGAATTTTCCAAAAGAAATTTCCAAAATTTCAGCATCAGTATCAACGGAATGAACGCGATGATTTGTTTTTGGCGGTATTTCAAACTCATCACCCTTTTTTGCATATCTGATGGATTCTCCTATTGTAATTTCCGGATTTCCTGAAAGAATTTTCCAAAACTCATTTCGATTATTATGATATTGCAAACTAAAAGCTTCTCCCTTTTTTACAAAAATAAGTTTTACCGTTGAGGGATTATTATAAGTGAACTGCCGAAAATTTCCCCATGGTCGTTCTTCTTGAAATATTTTAAATTCTGCCATTATCTGATTATATAACTAAATAATCTTTTAGCCAAGCCACTTTTGTATAAGTAATGCGGTTTCTTCCGGTCCTTTTACCGCTGTGGTTTCAAAACCAGCTTCATAGACAGAATAATCATTACCTCCCGGGAAAAGTCCGTCCCCGACAAAAATCACGTCAGATTTTTTAAGACCAATTTTATTGATAAATCGTATAAGTCCTACCGCTTTATTGAATCCTTTTGGAAGTATATCAATACTGGAAGTTCCGTTGATTAAAATACTGACTTCTGGCAATTTGGGTTCAAGCATGGCTTTGATTCTCTCTCTCTTTTTCCGATCGGGATCAAAATGGAGCTTCAGTTCTATGGGAGCCTGTTGCCCATTGGGGGTAAAAGTAATTTGAGTATCTCTATCTTCTATAATCTCGCCTATTGGATTTGGCGGTATGCCATAAATCGGATTATCAATTACTTCTTGCAATAATTTTATAGCCCTTTCTTTTGCTTCGCTTGGCAACGGTTCTTTGTCAGTTAGCGCCCATTCTTTTTTTATTTCATTATATTCATATCTTTGACTCCCACTGGTTGGCAATAACGTAAAATTATGAATAAAAGGTATCATAGAATTATCACGTAAAAAGGGCGGGAGAAATTGAGTCTCGAGTTGCTTAAAACTGCCCCCAGCTATGGCAATAACAA
Source organism: Candidatus Nomurabacteria bacterium RIFCSPHIGHO2_01_FULL_36_23 (assembly GCA_001786745.1). GTDB lineage: Bacteria > Patescibacteriota > Minisyncoccia > Phycocordibacterales > UBA9973 > UBA9973. The sequence goes on from MFTF01000011.1 coordinate 11,067, forward strand.
TTTTTTGTTTAACGAGTTCTTTTATTAGATTCGCCATACTCTCTGTTATCAGAGTTTTACTTGCAGTAAGCGTGCCATCAACGTCAAAAGCAATAATTTTTTTATCTGGGAGCATTTAATTTTTATATTAACTCTTTTACCTTTTTTACTAATTCTGATGAACTTCTTATTTTACCGCCTTCTCCGACATTAAAAACCATTTCAATGCCTAAACGTTGACAAAGCGCGTATTCTGGAATATTGTCCTGTTTTCTATCTCCTCCATTGGCAAAAATATGCGGACGAATCAGCTCAATCTCGCGACAGACAGATATGTCGTTTGTGTTTTCTTTATGAGCTGTAATAAAAACTCGATCAACGAATCGAAACGATTCAATAATTTCCTTGCGGTCATTTTCTGGCATAAACGCGAATCCTTTTTTGAACCGCAACCAATTATCATTATTAAGAATTACCACCAATTTATCGCCTAATTTTTTTGCTTCTTGAAAAAGGCGAATATGTCCTATATGAACAGGGTCAAATCCTCCGCTGACCATTACTAATCGGTAATCTTTTGCATGAGTTTTTTTCTTATGGGAACGATACATAAAAACAATTATACCATATATTTATAAATAATAAAATGATAGAATGCATTTATGATTGAATCCATGGAATGGTTGCGCGCGCTTATTCTTCAATATCCGTCATTTGAGTATATTATAATCCTTTTAGGGACGGCGCTGGGAGGGGAATTTGCTCTGTTTGTTTTGGGTTTTCTTGTCGCGCAGGGTATTTTACCTATATTTCCCGCGATCCTATTTAGTTTTTTCGGATCGTTCGCACCGAATATTTTATGGTTTTTTTTAGGAGGAACTAATCTTATAGAAAGAATGGTTTCGCATCGCCATTCCAATGCGACCTTTTTAATCATTACCGAGGCCGTGTATCGTATTAGCAGGGGTAGTCATTTGATAGCGCTCATTATAATTAAGTTTCTTGTCGGCACTCCCGTTTTGCTTACCTTATATATCAACAAAACGTCTCTCTCCTTTAGAAAGTTTATTTATTATCAATCGGTAGCAATTTTCCTCTCTATGGTTGTTATTATTTTTATTGGTTATATTTCGGGACGCGGATTTTCCTATCTTACGGAAATTTCTCAAAATTTATATACCGCAATAGGATTTCTCTTGCTTATTGTATTTATTATAATTGTATTTCAAATATGGTTAGAGAAAATGTTTACTAATACAAAAAACTAACTTTTGCTTTACCTGTATCTTACTGATACAATGTAAATATACCCATCCCATTATATTATAAATTCAATGAATGGAACATAACCAGTAAAAATTAGTAATTAAAATTTATAATGGGATGCAAATAAATTTACAAGGAAAAAATATAGAATTGACTCCGGCAATACGCGATTATGCAATCAAGCGGGTTACAAATTTAGAAAAATTACTTTCCAAAATTGAAATAACGAGAGGGGAAGTCGCAGTCTCTTTTGAAGTTGCTAAAAATACGAAACATCATAAATCCGGCGCTGTTTTTCACGCTGATTGTTTGATTAATATAAAAGGAGAAAAGTTTTATTCCAGCGCCGATGAAGAAGACCTATATCAAGCGATAGATGCAGTCAAAGAAAATCTTTTTAGGGAAATAAGTAAAAACAAAGACCGTCGGCAGACGCTCTTTAAACGCGGAGCGGCTAGCATCAAAAAAATGCTGAAAGGTCTTTCCAAACGGAATCCTTTTACGTCCAAATACTGAATTGTTTTTATCAAAAATTAGATAGTCATCTTTATCAAAAGAATACTTTGGAATTTAATTATGCAAAGTAAAGCGCGACAATGTTAAAACTACGAGAAGAGAATGCCCCATAGAAGAATTGCTTTATGAAACGGGGTGTAGTATATTATAGTAGAAGAATGTTCGCATCAGTTCAAAATAATGCATAAAGGGGGTAATGAAAATGCCTCGAAAGCGGAAGATTCCTACAAACAAATTGCGGTTGCAAATGCGAAGGAAGATATTAGGAAGAGAAAGACGAGCGAGGAAGACCATCTGGTTGATAATATACAGATGGGCCAGGCGCGATCTTCTTGTAAGCAAGGAAGAAGCGCGCTCTTTCGCCGATTTAGTCGTGAGCGCTATGTTGTATGATTGATTGGAGGTGATCGAACAAGAAAAGCTCATGCGGAACATCGTATTGAGCTTTTTAATTTCTAAATTGAAAATTGTTACAAACAAGAGGTTTATTAGGTGTTATCAAATTTGACGGCCGTCAAAAGTGATAACATATTTGATTACCTAGCTTTTTCAACCGTTAGAGTTAAGTAATCTTATAATCCATTTCTTTTCCGTTTTCGGGTATGATTTTTTTAATTATAAATTGATTATTTTTTAGAATAGCGTCGGTAATTATTATTCTTTTACCATTCTTAAAAAAGAAAATTCGGGGCCAAGTAGCGTAAGCTCGGAATTTATTGTATAAAACACTTGGAGATTCTTTCTCCAAATTAATCAACCCGTCTTCTTTTTTGATTTTCTTACAAACGGAAGCCTTGCTTCCGTTTTGTGGAGTTGCTTTAATTGTACCGCTCACAAAATCCGGCAGAATTTTTATCAGAAGTTCTCCGCCGATTTTTATCAAGCGCTTGCGTAAATCCGAAGCTTTTTCGTCTGGAAATATTACCACTTTTTCTTGAGCAATGATGGGTCCAGAATCCATTTTTAATTCCATTTTTTGTATAGTCACTCCTGTTTCCGTATCACCATTCAAAATAGCAGATTCCACCGGCGAAGCCCCGCGGTATTTCGGAAGCAGAGAATAGTGAATATTTATAGAGCCCAATTTCGGCATATTTATAATATTTTCCGGTATTATTTTTCCGTAAGCGACTACGATAAACAAGTCGGGATGAACATTATTTTTCAAAACACGCATACCAATCTGCTGATTGGTTGCTATGCTCGGCCCGTCAGCCTGTGCAATGTTTTTAAAAACAATATTCATCCCTTCTTTTAAATCTTCTGGTTGAATGTAAGAAATATTATTTTTTTCCGCCCAAATTTTCACTGGTGGGGAAGTAACGAGCATTTTACGTCCTTGCGGTTTGTCCGGCGAAGTGACAATAAGTGACGGGACATAGTCATTTTGTTTTAAAATCTCTAGGGTTTCCGAAGCCACATCAGGTGTTCCAAAAAACGCAAATTTTAATTCCTTATTCATTTTATTTAGGCCCGCCCGCATCGCTATGCGAAGCATTGCGGGCAGGTAGTTCCTCTTTTATATCTTTAGCATGATCAATAAAAAGTATGCCGTTTAGGTGTTCTGTTTCGTGTTGAAAAATCTGGGCGAGCAGGCCGGACGCTCCACGAGTAAATTTTTTCCCATTTTCGTCATAAGCTGTAATTGTTGCTTTTTTAGATCTAAGAGTTTTGCCATAAAACCAACGAACAGAAAGACAGCCTTCCGGCATCCACTCTTTTTCACGAGAAAGTTTTGAGATTTTCGAGTTGATAAAAATAAGGTCTTTTATTTTTTCTTTTGTTTCAATTTTTTCTACTATATTATTTTCATTTAATAATATCTCTTCTTCACTATTAATTTTCTTTTCCCCGCCTGCCTGCCCGATACGCTGAAGCGAGTCATGCGGGCGGGCATCAGCTATACTGAAAGCATTGCGGGCAGGTCTTTTTTTACCGAAATCTTTTGCGAATATTTTACCAGATACAACAAAAATCCGCAGCGCATATCCGATTTGTGGCGCTGCTATGGCTACGCCATCATCTTGGCTCTTAAGCGCGCTAGACATCTCTTTTAGTATTTTTTTAATTTTAGCGGTTTTTATTTTTTCGACGAGTACTTCCTTCGCAGTTTGACGTAAGACCCTTGCTTGTTTTTGAAGAATCTTCTTCATTTCTTTTTATTTAAGTTCCTTTAAATATTCTAAAAGTTTATTTAATTTTACGGTATCTTGAGATCTGCTTAACATATCTCGCACTATGACAGAGTTATCCAGCGCCTCTTTCATTCCAAAAATAAGACTATAAGGTATGGCTAATTTCTCTGCAATAGCTAATTGAGAACCCAAACTATCTTTGGAAAGAGATTGAGCGATTGGTATATGCGCCTTGCGGAGCATTTCAATTATATTTAAACTTTTTAATTTCGCTTCAGAGCCAAGCTGGATGAAGTAAATTTTTGGTTTTTTCAGTATACGAGGTGAAAGTTTTTTATACCATTTTGATTCCACTACTCTATCTACTCCGATTGAAAAACCAACAGCAGGAACATCTTTCTTACCACCAATTTTTCGCGCTAAATAATCATATCTTCCCCCAGATGCCACCTGCACTGGTAATCCGTCTTTCTCTTCATTTTCTGTGTATATTTCAAAAACAGTGCGAGTATAATATGAAAGTCCGCGAACCAAATTTTTATTTATATTATAATCTATGCCCATCTCTTCCAAATATTCCAACACTTCTTTGAAGTGTTTTTTACAAGAAGGGCAGAGAAACGAAACTGCATCCGGAGCATTTTCATTTATTTCTTTGGTTTTTTCTTCTTTGGAATCCAATATGCGAAGAGGATTTGTTTTTAAACGTTTTCGATCTATCTCCGGTAAAATATTTATATATTTTTTATAATAATTTGTCAGTTCTCTTATATATCCATTCCTACATTCCTTATCGCCGATTGAGTTTATATCTATTGAAAGATTTAAGGCTCCAGCTTCTTCCAAAATACTCATACCAACTTTAATTACAAGCACATCCATAATACTTTTTTCACTACCCAAAGAATCTAGATCAAACTGCCAGAATTGTCTATAACGTCCGCGCTGAGGTTTGTCATGCCTGAAGGCCGGACCATATTGATAAAACATTACGGGTTGAGGCATAGTTTGCATTCCATGTTCAACATAAGCGCGCATTAACGAGGCAGTGTGCTCGGGTCTAAGCGCTAAATGGTCTCCGCCCCTAGTTTTAAGCGTGTACATTTCTCTGTCTATAATATCCGTGCCTTCGCCGATACTCCTAGTAAAAACTTCTTCATGTTCCAATATCGGCGTATCAATCGGCTTAAATCCATAATAAACCGCCACCTCTTGCGCTTTCTCAAAAAAACCCTGGAAATTGTAGTATTCTTCATTCATCAGATCTCGCATTCCTTTAGGTGAGGAGACATCTTGACTTTTAAAGTTTTTATTTACTTTTTTTTTCATTTATTCAGTTTGTTTATAATCGCCCGGTAAAATATTCATATTATTTATTGGCAACAGACGCAAAAGCGCTTTGCCTATTATAAGCTTTCTCTTTACAGCTCCCCAGTATCTTGAATCGGAACTGGCGGGCCGATTGTCGCCCATGACAAAATATTCATCGCTCTTTAATTCATAATGTATATTATTGCTTGTAATATTTTTTACAAAAGGCTGATCAAGCCTGAATCCGTCTTTATGTTCTTGGTTGATTATAGTTATCTCATCGTTTTTTATATCCACTGTTTCATTCGGGAGTCCTATTATTCTTTTAATAAAAAATTTTGTTTGATCATTGGGGTATCGAAAAACAATGACATTATTTCTTTTGGGGTCGCTTAATCTGTAAGATATTTTATCTATTATCAAATAATTTCCATCTTCAAATGTTGGGACCATTGAAGAACCTGAAACGACAAACGGCTCGGCGACAAAAACGCGGACGGGGATAACAATGGCTAGGGCTATAAAAGCAAAACGAACAAGTTCCCAAAATGATTGCCCTGCAGTTTTTTTCTCTGTCAATTCTTCTTCCATTTTTGTAGTGTAGCACAAAAATTCCTTGACATAGTATAAAATTATGTATTACTATATAAAAATGAAACTATTAATTGGTTTGGGAAATCCCGGAAAAGAATATGAAAATACTAGGCATAATACCGGACGGATTATGATTAGAATGATTGAAAAAAAATTAGACCAGAATAAAACTAATATAAAATTCATCACTCCTGATAATTTTATGAATAGTTCCGGAAAAGCCATAGCGCCTCTAATAAAAACAAAAAAGGACTTAAAAGATCTTGTGGTAATTTATGATGACATCGATTTACCGCTCGGGAAAATAAAAATTTCTTTCAACCGTTCTTCCGGCGGGCACAATGGTCTAAATTCTGTTATTAAGGCGCTCAAAAGCGAGGAATTTGTAAGGATTAGAGTGGGTATTTCTCCGGCTACTTCGAAGGGTATAGTTAAAAAACCAAAAGGGGAAAAAGCGGTAATAAATTTTATTTTAGGAGAATTAAAAAAATCAGAACTGGAGACACTAAAAAAACTTTCCAAAAAGGTAACCGAAGCGGTCGAAGTTATTTTTGCTGAAGGCAAAGACAAGGCAATGAGTTTATACAATTGATTTATTAAATCTCCTTTACTGCTTCTATTATAATACTTTTTTCGCCGTTGCGCAAAGAAACTTTACCGGAAAAGGCAATGCATTTTTCGGCAACTAATATATCAATTGATTCTTTAAATATAGAAGGGAAAGCCACAGCTTCTATGGAATCGGTTAAATCCGCAATTCGCATAAAGGCCATTCTTTCATTATTTTTAGTAATTACCTGCCGGAGAGTTTCTATTATTCCAGCGATGGTTATTTGCATGCCGTTGCCTATTTCTTTTTTTATTTTTTTGATGTTCATCTCTCGACTTTCTAGTTTTTCGCGAATGCGATCAAGCGGATGCCCGGAAATATAAAGTCCCAGCAATTCTTTTTCCCAAAGCAATTTTTCGGCTTGGGTTGCTTGGGGGCTATCTCGCAATTTGAATTCCGGAGCTTTCACCAAAGTTTGTTCACCAAAAAGAGAATTTTGATTTTCACTTTGCTTTGACGATTCATGATTGTAAAGAAGCATGTCTTCTAGATTAAATAAAAGTATCCCACGTTCACCCAATTCGTCAAAACTGCCGGATTTAATTAATGCCTCCATGGATTTTTTATTTAAATTTTTATGTTTAATTCTGTCTAAAAAGTCGGTCATTGATTTAAATTTACCTCCGCCAGCTGGCGGATTTTTTCGCTCTTTTATTATACTATCGGCAATATCGGTTCCAAGGTTTTTAATAGTATAGAATCCAAATCTTATTTTTTCACTAATGTTTTTTTCTTGATCTCTAATGACCGTGAATCCGCCATAACTCTCATTTATATTTGGAGGCAAAACCGGAATTTTCATTTTTTTGCATTCATTGATTATTTCTGAGATTTTTTCTACATCGCCTGATTCAGCAGTGAGTATCGCGGTCATGTATTCCACGGGATAATGCGCTTTCATATAAGCCGTTTGATAAGCGACTCTGCCATAGGAAGCCGCATGCGCCTTATTAAAACCATAAGCCTGAAATGGTTCAAAAAGTTTCCAGAGTTTTTCAGCAAACTCGGGAGTTTGCCCATTTGATATGATACCCTTGGTAAATTTTTCATACTGCGCGGCCATTTCTTTGGGAATCTTTTTTCCAACGGCCTTGCGAAATTTATCCGCTTCTTCCCAATTGTAGCCGGCAAGCTCTATGGCGCAAAACAGCAGATCGTCCTGATAAACGATAAGCCCGTAAGATTCGCCTAAAAATTTTTTCATTCGCGGATCCAGATATTTTACAAGATTTGGATTATGTTTGCGCTTAATATATTCTGGAATTATTTCCATCGGTCCCGGTCTATAAAGGGCGACCATTGCGTTGATATCATGGATTGATGTCGGTTTTAGCTCTTTTAAATATCTTGTCATTCCGCTTCCATTTAATTGAAAAAGTCCTTCTGTTTGGCCATGAGCCAAAAGTGAAAAGGTTTTTTTATCATCAAGCGGAATATGTTCTATGTCTATATTTATATTATAAAATTTTTTAACTAAATTTATGGCGTCTGCCAAAATTGCCAAGTTTCTAATTCCCAAAAAATCAAACTTCAAAAGTCCGGCTTCTTCAGCGCTATACATATCGTACTGGGTAATTATTTTTCCGCCCTTCGGGTCAAATTGAGTAGGCATATAATCTGAAATTGGCCCAGGAGCAATAACGACTCCGGCAGCATGCACGGAAATGTGCCTAACGCACCCCTCTAATTTTTTTGCCAAGTCAATTATTTCTCTAGTGTCTTTTTCATCTTTATAGCTATCTCTTAATTCAGGCACTATCTCCATGGCATGGTCTATGGTCATTGGCATACCCTGCGAACCCATGGGAATCATTTTAGAAATTCTATCACCGATGGTATAAGGATAAGCGAGAGCGCGAGAGACATCGCGTACGGCGCCTCGGGCCATCATTGTGCCGAAAGTTCCAATCTGCGCCACTCTGTCTTCGCCGTATTTTTTCTTGGCATACTCAATCATCTCATCTCGTCTGTTGTCAGCGAAATCCATATCAATATCCGGAGCTGAAGGACGGAAAGGATTTAAAAATCTTTCAAATGGAAGTTTATATTCTATGGGGTTTATATTGGTAATGCCCAAAAGGTAAGTAACCATTGATCCCGCAACTGAACCTCTGATAGCAGTTAGAATTCCATTATCTTCGGCATAACGCAAGAGATCTTCAACTACCAAAAAATAAGGCGAATATCCTTTATCAAAAATAATTTTCAGTTCATATTCTACTCGCTCTTTAATTACCTTCGTTTCCTTTATGCCAAGAGTTTTAAATCCAGCATAACAAAGCTCGCGCAATTTTTGATCAAAAGTTTTGTCACCTTCAATTTTAAAATCAGGAAAAACCCAACGACCCAACTCAAGCGCGAGATTGCACATATTGGCTACTTTTAAAGTGTTGGCGACTGCCTCTGGGATATCTTTAAAAAGTTCAATAGCTTTTTCCTCGCTAATGAAAGAGTAATCATCCTCGCCAAAAGAAAATTTATTTTCATCTTTTATATCTGAGTTTGTCTGAATGGAAAGTAATGTATCGTGCGCCTTGTTGTCATCCTCGCAAGGATAATGCGAGTCAATAGTAGCAACCAATGGAATATCAAATTTTTTGCCAAGTTTTATAATATCTTCACGGACTTTCTCATCGCCCGATATCTTGGAATGTTTTTGAATTTCCAGAAAATAATTTTCTTTGCCAAAAATTTCCTGATGCTCTTTAATTATTTTTTCCGCTTTTTCTTCATCTTTATTTGCGAGCGCGCGAGCCAATTCTCCACCAAGGCATCCGGAAAGAACTATTATTCCGTCAGAATACTTTCGCAATATTTCTTTATCCATTCTAGGTTTGTAATAATATCCTTCTAAGTTCGCAATAGTTACAAGTTTTATTAAATTTTTATAACCTTGTAAATTCTTCGCCAACAGTGTCAAATGATATCTTTTATTATCTATACCGGGGTCTTTATCTTTTCTTCCGCGATTTGCCACATATGCTTCTACTCCAACGATAGGTTTAATACCTTCTTTTTTTGCCAGTTTATAGAATTCAATCGCGCCATACATATTGCCATGATCGGTCAGAGCCATCGCCGGCATTTTAAATTTCTTTGTAAGCTCTATCAAATCCTCAAGCTTAGAAAGCCCATCTAGAAGGGAGTAGTGTGAATGGGTATGAAGGTGTATAAAAGTCGGCTCTTTTTCCATTTTTATGATTATACACTTTTTGTTTATTTTTGGTATAATGATTAGGTTATGAATTTAACAAGTACAGCCTTAAAAATATCTCCTCAAAAGAAAAAAGTTTTTTTTGATTTAGTAAGATTGTTTCCCTTAGCTTCTTCTTTTGTGGAGAGAAAAAATTTATTTCTAAATAAATTAAAAAGCTCAACTGGTAAAAATAAATATAAACGCTATTTAGGAGCTCCTATTAGATATGCTGGAGGAAAAAGTCTTGCCACTGGTTTAATAGTTGAACTGATTCCGGAAGATGTTCAGCGAGTAATTTCTCCATTCATAGGAGGAGGCTCGGTTGAAGTTGCAATCGCCAGGGAATTAAAATTACCAGTCATTGGGTATGATATTTTTGACATATTGGTGAAATATTGGCAAGTACAGTTAAAAAATCCTCAAGAACTTTACAAAAAACTCAGTAATTTAAAGCCAGATGCAAAAACTTTTAAGAAAATAAAAAATGAACTTAAAAAACACTGGAAAAAAGAAAAAGAATTGAACGATTTGAATTTAGCCACTCATTATTATTTTAATCATAATACCTCTTATGGTCCAGGGTTTTTGAGTTGGCCGTCTTCCGTTTATATGCAAGATAAAAAATATATTTCAATGTTGGAAAAAGTTAAAAATTTTAAAGTTTCCAATTTAGATGTCCATTGTGATACTTTTGAAAATGTAATTCCAAAATATCAAGATGATTTTTTTTACTGCGATCCGCCGTATTTTTTAGAGGGCGATAGTAAGATGTTCAAGGGAATATATCCGCAAAGAAATTTTCCAATTCATCATAACAATTTTAATCATGAAAAATTAAGAGATTTATTACTAAAACATAAAGGACGGTTTATATTATCTTACAATGATTGCTCAACTATTAGAGAATGGTATAAAGATTTTATGTTTATTGATGTTTCTTGGCAATATACCATGGGTCAAGGCGAGACGAGAATTGGATTAAATAGAAAAAATGGTAACATGAGTCATGTTAAGAAATCCCACGAGGTTTTGATAGTAAAATTATGAAAAAAAGAAAGGCAATGACAACTGAAAAAGCAAGATTTGTTAGAGCAGAAGGGCACAAAGACGCTCTAGAATTTGCTTTATCTATAGGCTTAAAAAGTGATTATAAGAACGATTCACAAGCAAAAAAAGACGTCATAGATTTATCTGGAGACGCTTATTCAGTTAAAAGCGGAAATAAAAGATGGCAAATATTTTTATATCATAAAAGCAGATTTGAAACAGATGACGCTTTTCAATCCATGAATGGTATAGGTCAAATATTAATTAAATGCATAGAGCTTTATCCTGAAAATTTTGAAGATTATCAAAAAAATAAAAAATTCTATAAAGAGAAATTAAGATTTTTAATGAAAGAACTTCTTAAAAAATTTCAAGAAAAAAGACGTGTTAAAACTTTTTTGGGAAAATCTATATTTAATGGAGGAGAAGTTAATTATTGGGCGGTTAAACACAATAATATTTTTCATGTTTTTTCTTATAAAGATGTAATTGATACTTTTGCCGATAATTTAATGGTTGCTAATTCTAAAGCGAGAAGTAAAAAAGAAACTTCGGAACAAAAAGTATTATTTAAATATAAAGGTAATAATTTAGGCGAATTGGAAATGAGGAATAGTGGCCCCAATCACTATAAAGAAGTCTTATTTGTGATGAATAAATTAAAAGTATTAGATTTGCTTTTTGATAAAATTCCAATGAAAAAGAAATTAAACAATAAGGTCTTATTATACGGGGAATCGAAAAAGAAAATAGGTCGTTGGGATTAATATAATAATTTATTTCCATGAAAACAATTAAAGTTGGCATTAATGGTTTCGGCAGAATTGGCAGAGCATTTTTGAAGATTGCCTGGGAAAGACCAGAGATTGAAATCGTAGCAGTGAATGATTTAGGCGATATTGCCAATATGGCTTACTTGCTGAAATACGATACAGTTTATAGAGAATGGAAGCATCCCATTAGAGCCGAAGTCTCTAACGGGACAGGTGATAATTATATTATTATTAATGATAAGAAAGTAAAAGTTTTGAGAGAATTAGATCCGGCTAATCTTCCCTGGAAGGATTTGGGTGTTGATGTAGTAGTAGAATCAACGGGGCTATTTACTTCATACGATAAAGCGAGCGTACATATTAAAGCAGGAGCGAAAAAAGTTGTAATTACTGCTCCCGCCAAGGAAGAGGCGGGCAAGCCCGTTTCAGAAGAAATTCAAGGTGAAACTATTCTATTGGGCGTAAATGAAGAAAAATTCGGCGCTTGCGATATTACATCCAACGCATCTTGCACGACAAATGCGGCATCACCCCTAATTGCTATTTTAGATGAGAGTTTGGGTATTGAAAAAGCAATATTAAATACTGTGCATGGTTATACCGCTAGTCAGTCACTAGTGGATGGACCAAATAAAAAAGATTTTCGGGAAGGTCGCGCGGCGGCGCAGAATATTGTGCCGTCTTCAACTGGCGCGGCTATCGCGGTGACAAAAGCGTTTACCAAACTCACTGGTCTCTTTGATGGCATTTCTATCCGTGTGCCGGTACTGGCTGGATCAATAGTTGATATTACTTTTATTTCCAAAAAGAATACTTCTAAAGAAGAAGTAAATGATATTTTTAAAAAAGCGGCAAAAGACAAAAGATGGGAAGGCATTTTTAGCACGACAGAAGAAGATCTTGTTTCGTCTGATATTTTAGGAAGTCGTTATGGATCTATCGCTGATTTAAAAATGACGCGAGTGATCGGAGGGAATTTAGTGAAAGTGATGGGTTGGTATGATAATGAAATGGGGTATGCATATACATTGGTCGATCATGTTATCAAAACTGGAAAAACTATTAAATAGTATGAAAATTTTTATTGGCACAGATCATGCAGGCTATGTGCTTAAAGAAAAACTCATGTCTTCTTTAAAAGCTCAGGGGTATGAGATTATAGATAAGGGCGCTTATGAGTATAACGAGGGAGACGACTATCCCGACTTTGTTGTTCCCGTTGCTCGTGAAGTTTACAAAGACCCCAATAATGTAAAAGGTATTATCCTTGGCGCCACTGGAGAAGGAGAGGCGATTACCGCAAATAAATTTCCCCATATCAGAGCGGTTGCTTACTATGGTCAATCAAAATGCATAGTAGATGATGAAGCAGACATTATAGTCAGATCAAGACAGCACAATAACACAAATATTCTTTCTCTTGGCGCAAGGTATTTAACGGAAGAAACAATGATGAAAGCCGTTGATTTATGGTTAAATACTCCCTTTAGCGAAGGTGAAAGACATATTCGTCGTTTAGGGAAAATTGATCAAATAAGGATTAATGACTGAAATAATTCCGGCTATTCTGCCGAAAAATTATGAAGATTTGAAAAATAAAATTGCCTTGGTGCGCGGAATTATTCCTATTGTTCAGATAGATATTTGTGATGGAGTTTTTGTGAAAACAGCCAGCTGGCCGTTTTCATCCCGAGCGGAGTCGAGGGATAATGTCGAATTTTTAGATAATAATTTTGATGAACATTTTAAAAAAATTTTAAATGAAGAGGAAGGAATGCCGTTTTGGGAAGATGTTGATTTTGAACTTGATCTGATGGTTGCCAATGCAGTGGAGAATTTTGATATTTATGCTAAATTGGGTCCAAAAAGAATAATTTTTCATATTGAAGCCCTCGACCGTAGCCCTGTGGGCGAGGCAGTGGGTGGCTTGGAAGAATTTAAACATTTTTTAGAAGGGATTGATAATTATGTTCGCGATGTTGTTCAAATAGGTATTGCCGTAAATCCTGATATGCCCACTGAGCAAATTTTTCCTTTAGTTAATTCTATTGATTTTGTGCAAGTGATGGGAATAAAAAAAATCGGCTTGCAGGGAGAAGTTTTTTATAAAAAGTGTTTTGATCAAATAAAAAAACTAAAAGAGAAATTTCCCGATGCGGTAATTTCCGTTGACGGGGGAGTGAATTTTGAAACGGCCCCCGCGCTTATAAGCGCGGGGGCTGACCGTTTAGTTATCGGTTCGGCAATTTTCAACACGGATGATATAATTGGCGCAATAGAGAGGTTTAAAAATTTGTAAAATAAAGTGAATAGAGTGAAATTTATAAAAAATGACACATATGATTTTATAAAATCTTTTGATGATAATTTAACAACTAAAATTTTCGGTTTATTAGAAATTCTTGATCAGCTAGGAGTGTACCTTGGGTCACCAAAGTTAAAGAAAATAACTAAAAAAATCTACGAATTAAGAATTGTGGGGAAAATTTCAGTAAGAATTTTGTGTACTTTCTTTGGGAATGAAATATACATACTGCATGCATTTATTAAAAAAAGTCAAAAAATACCACCCAAAGAACTAGAAAGGGCTATCCACAGGTTGAGGTACTTGCGCTAAGATAGCATATATGATATTATACATAACATAACATGAAAACATTAGCGGATTTAAAAAGAGAATTATTTAAAAGACCAGGTGTAAGAAAAGCTTATGCTGAAATGCAACCAGAATTTCAAATTATTAGTAAGCTTGCTTTAGCTCGTGCAAAAAAGGGATTTTCTCAAAGAAATTTAGCTAGAAAAATTGGGATAACCCAATCTGCCCTTGCTCGTTTTGAATCCGGTAATACTAATCCGACTCTTTCATTTATCCAAAAAATAACAAGCGGTCTTGGTTTAAAATTATTAGTTAAATAAAAAATATTTTTAAGTCGTTAGGCAAAACCTAAGGACTTTTTGTAGTTTACTAAGCAAAAGGATCAGAGGGGGATGCTACATATTTACACATTATTTTATAGGCCTCATAAAAATCTTTAGTAAATGGTCTTATTGCTTCATCGAATCCTTTTGACATATCTCGATGTTTAACTTTTTCAAATAATAATGTTGCTAAAGTAGGATTTTCAGCAGCAAATTTTTTATAACATTCCCTTTTTCTATAGGTTTCACCAGTCCAACTGTCCACAAAAAATAAGCTAAAATTCATGTAACGCGGACCATTTTCCGGAGTATAGACACTAAATTCTTCAAAGCTTAGAGCTTCTGGTCCTTTTTCTGGTGGCGTCATTGGTGGTTGGGGATCCATATATAGCCATTATAACATAATGGAGTTATAATTAAGGTAATGGCATTTTTATCAGACACTAAAATTAAAGAACTTGAAGTGAAAGCGAATAATATTCGTAAGTCCGTTATTGAAATGCTTATTGAAGCAAGGAGTGGGCATACAGCCGGACCACTTGGGATGGCGGATGTTTTTACGCTTTTTTACTTCCACATCCTAAAGCATGACCCCAAAAATCCATCTTGGGAAGAACGCGACAGATTAGTGCTTTCCAACGGTCATATTTGTCCGGCGCTATACGCAACGATGGCGCACGTGGGTTACTTTCCCATTGAGGAATTAAAAACTTTGCGCAAGTTCGGTACTCGGTTGCAAGGACATCCGCACCGAGAATATTTACCCCTGCTTGAAACTTCATCCGGGCCTCTCGGTCTCGGACTTTCACAAGCTGTCGGTATGGCGCTGGCCGATAGAATGGATCAAAAAGATAAAGATAGGTTTATTTATTGTTTTATGTCTGACGGCGAGCTGGATGAAGGAAATTCTTGGGAAGGAATTATGCTGGCTGGAAAAAATAAATTAAGAAATTTAATTGCCGTGGTTGATAGAAATAATATACAAATAGACGGTTTTACTGAAGACACAATGCCTCTTGAACCGCTAGTGGACAAATGGCGGGCTTTTAATTGGCATGTAATAGAAGTTTCAGGACATGATTTTAGAGCTATAAACGAAGCAGTAGAAGAAGCGCAAGCGGTGTATGAAAAGCCGATAGTTATTATTGCCCATACGATACCCGGCAAAGGTGTTCATGAATTTGAACGGGATTATAAGTGGCACGGTTATGACCTTAATAGTGGCAAGGCGAAAGAAGATTACACTATGGCTCTGAAAGAATTAAGAACACTAGGAGGACAAATAAAAAGTGAGCATCAGTAGAATTTATGTTAAATCCAAATTTAAAATTAAATCCAAAAATTTTCAATGCCGATGTTGAACAAGCGCCTATCCGAAAAGGTTTTGGGGAAGGATTAGTGAAGGCAGGGGAGGCAGACAGCAATATCGTAGCTCTTTGCGCGGATTTAACCGAATCCACCCAGATGATTTTTTTTAAAGAAAAATTTCCGGAGCGTTTTGTGGAAGTTGGGGTGGCAGAGCAAAATTTGGCAACAGTCGCTTCCGGTATGGCAACCATGGGAAAAATTCCTTTTATTTCCAGTTATGCAATGTTTTCTCCCGGGCGTAATTGGGAACAAATCAGGACGACAATAGCTTATAACGATAGACCGGTGAAAATAGCGGGCTCGCATGCGGGTATTTCTGTCGGACCCGACGGGGGCACTCATCAAATGCTTGAAGATATTGCTTTAATGCGGGTGGTGCCGAATATGGATGTGCTTAGTCCGTGCGATAGCATAGAAGCCAAAAAAGCGACACTCTTGCTTGCGAAAACCGGAAAGCCGGCTTATTTGCGTTTGGCTCGAGAAAAAACACCGATCATCACTACAGAGGAGACTCCTTTTAATATTGGCAAAGCGGAAACCTACTGGATGCCGGATGTCGGACTGGCGCAAGTGGGAATAATTGCGACCGGCGGGCTTCTGTATCGCGCAATACTTGCCGCCAAAGAATTAGAAAATCCGCCAGCTGGCGGAGAAGGAATAAAAATTAAAGTAATGAATTTGTCCAGCATCAAGCCGATAGATGTGGAAGCGATAGTGGCTCTGGCAAAAGAAACCAGGGCAATAGTAACAGTTGAAGAACATCAAGTTGCGGGAGGAATGGGTTCGGCAGTGGCAGAAGTCCTCGCGCAAAATTATCCTGTCCCAATAGAATTTATCGGCGTACAAGACAATTTTGGACAATCCGGCGCGCCAGATGAGCTCATAGAGCATTATGGTATGGGTAAAGATTCTATCAAAGAAGCAGTAAAAAAAGTGTTAGCAAGAAAAAATAGTATAATATAAATATAAAATCATGAACAAA
This sequence comes from Candidatus Nomurabacteria bacterium RIFCSPHIGHO2_01_FULL_36_23, assembly GCA_001786745.1. Classification (GTDB taxonomy): domain Bacteria; phylum Patescibacteriota; class Minisyncoccia; order Phycocordibacterales; family UBA9973; genus UBA9973. The sequence goes on from MFTF01000011.1 coordinate 27,763, forward strand.
CAAAGAATTTTAAATTGGATTGGATGTTTTTGGTTACTACTAAATTGGTTACTACTAAATTTACCAATTTTTCCTCTTCCTTTTGGGGGATCATTTCTTTTTATATTGCCTCAAAATATTTATATTGTAGTAGCATTTTTGGTTTTATTTGTAATGATGATTATAAATAAAGTTTTTACACAAAAATTACTTCTACAGCTGTATTTACCTGTGTATGTGTAATAGCTTTCGCTCTTCTACATTCAGATAAAATTCAAGCTTATTTAGGGTCATCTACGGATGGGACACCCTATGTACTAATAATAGTTATAGTATTTATCATATTAAAACTTGGGGCTACTATCTATAGGATATATGGGAACCTAAGAAGCAAAGCTAAATAGCCATCATAGAGATACATAGGAAACTCCTATGTAAGTATGCTATACTACTTATTACATGGCTTTAAGAAAACAAGTTTTTGCTCCAGGTGAATACTATCATTTATATAATCGCGGTACTGAAAAAAGAATAATCTTTTTAGATCAACAAGATTACTATCACTTTTTGTTTTTAATGTACATTTGCAATACAGAAAAAAGTATTACATTGAGAAGCGTCGGTAACGGAGAATTTTTTGAACCAGGAGAAACCATTATTGATATAGGAGCTTTTTGTTTAATGCCTAATCATTTCCATATTCTTGTTCATGAAAAAATAGAAAACGGGATTTCCAAATATATGCGCAAATTATTAACTGGATATTCAATGTATTTTAACAAAAAATATAAAAGGACTGGAAAACTATATGAGGGTGTTTTTAAATCAACTCATGCAAATAAAGACACATATCTAAAATATCTTTATTCATATATACATTTAAATCCAGCAAAATTAGTTGACAAAAATTGGAGAGAAAAAAGGGGTCAAGCAACTACAAAACTTTTGCATTACGTATTGCGCTATCCATACTCAAGCATAAAAGAATATCAGAGCGGAAAGTTCAAAATTATAAACCCCATTCAATTTCCAAACTACTTCAAAAAGCCAATAGATCACAAGAATGAACTATTTGAATGGCTTAGCGCTGATCCTTTTTAAATTACATAGATTACATAGGAGTTTCCTATGACATAGGAAACTCCTATGTAAGATGTTTGTTTATAATTTCCTCGCCTTATAGTTCTCTGGCGCGTTCTTTAAGTATTCTTCCAATTTTGGAAGCGAGAGGAGTCCCTTTTGCGCGCCGATTTCTTGAACGACAGACATAGAGTTTATCAATCCCCAAGCAAAGGCCTCAAGAGGAGGTTTGCCTAAAGCAAGAGCGGCAGTAATAGTAGAAGAGAAAGCGTCTCCCGCGCCTGTTCGTTCTAAAGGTGGAGCAATGTCAGGATAGATTGGAAGATACCAGAGCTCACTATTCAAATAAAAATAAGCGCCATTTGGACCATCGCTTATAGAAACCATCTTAGGACCCAAAGTTGCAATACCTTTTGATAATTCTAAAATGTTTTTACTCTCTATTCCTAAAATTTTCTCCGCCTCTTCAAGGTTGCAGAAAAATATTTCTGTACGCGCGTAAATGTCTTTTAGTTTTTCAGTGCCGAATTCTATTTGAAAAGTTCCCGGTTGAAAAGCAAGCTTTACATCAGAATTATTTTTTAAATATTCAGCTATTTCTTGATGATAAGGAAGAGTATTGCCGGCTAGAGAAGTTAAATAAATCCAGGAAACTTTCGGCAATTGGATAAATTTGTAATTAAATTCTGTATGTTTTACTAAAATTGTGCGGTCAATATCATACCAAAGAACATAATGATAATTTGTGGGTTTATTTTTTTCCTTTTTAACATATTGGGTTATGACTTTATCTTTTTCTAAAGAAGCTAGGCATTCTTCACCGTGTTTATCCTCTCCGACATGAGTAACAATGGCAGAATTTAATCCCAAACGCGCAGCACAAACGACAGCATTGCCTCCATTGCCAACAGCCGGAATCGCTGTCACTGATTCGTAGGGAACTTTATCTCCAAAACGCAAACAAAGCTCGCAAGCATTAGTATCTATTTTGCAATGTATATGCGCGTCTTTTATTTTTATAAACGCATCTAATGCAATATCTCCAATTGCTAAAAAATCAATTTCTTTCATGGTATGATTATAGCAATAAATAAGGAAAAAAAACAATATGTCTCAAAAAATAATTTTATTTCTATCATTTTTTCTTTTTTTATTTTCATATCATTTTGCATTCGCGAATGTTGAAATCAATGAAATAATGTATGATCTCAAAACCGGCAGTGATGATGGCAGAGAGTGGGTTGAAGTTTTTAATAATTCTGACGCTCCGGCGGATTTATCCATTTTAAAATTTTTTGAAGCAGAGACGAATCATAAACTTAAATGGATACAAGGTGATGCAAATATTCCCGCGAAGGGATATGCGTTAATTGTTTCTGATCCTATTAAATTCAAAATTGACTGGCCAAATTTTTCCGGGATAATTTTTGACTCCAGTTTTTCGTTAAGTAATGATGGCGAAATTTTGGCCATAAAAAACGAAGATTTATTAGTTGACCAGTATGATTATAAATCAAGTTCTGGGGGCGGGGGCGATGGTAAATCTTTACAGAAAATAAATGGATCATGGCGAGAGGCAATACCAACACCCGGGAAAGAAAATAAAATTTCATACATACCACTTTCTCTGCCTGAAACCAAACCAACTCTGAAAAAAGCTTCTGACAAAATCGTTAGGCAAGACCTAACGACTATAACGACTATTCCTAGCGAAGAAATTGCCATGGCGCCAGAAAATAGTAGTTATTCGTATCTTTTCATCATTACTTTAATTCTTCTGCTTAGTGTCGGCGTGAGAGCAGTTTATTTCATTCGACGAAGAGGAGTTATTTCTAAAAAAGGAAATGATTTTGAAATATTAGATGAGTAAAACGCGTTAAACGCAAAAAAGTTCAAAAGTTATCCACACATTATATAATATATTTATTCTGTATTTAGTATTTATATAAACATAATGATATAATCTAGAGATAAATGAGATTACAATTTAAATTATATAAACATCTTTTTCTACCATTTTTTTTCGTCGTAGCGGGATTTTTATTTTTGGTTTTTCCGAGCAACGTAGAAGCATCGTATTCTTATTACCGAACCATTACAGTTGATGATGCAAAAGTTCCTAATACAGACCAAGCAGCGTTTCCAGTCTTAGTGTGCGCAAACGGAACCGCTCCCTGTGATGTGTCCGTTGCTGGACTGAATCAGAGCGGAGCAGGAGCGCATGTTACCGATGCAGAAGGGGATGATATTGGATTTTTCACGACTTCCGCCTGCACAACCAAAGTAACAGCGTGGGAGGTTGAGAAATATACAGCATCAACAGGAGAACTCATTGCTTGGGTCAATGCTGGCACACTTAAACACGATACCACTGGCGATACAGTATTTTATATGTGCTATGGCGACTCCAGTGTTACTACTTTTCAAAGCACAGCCTCGTCTGTTTGGGACACAAATTATAAAGGCGTGTGGCACTTACCGAACGGCACAACCTTGACTGCCAACGAATCCACCTCAAACCCCAATGACTGCACTATCTCTGAAGCAGTTGCGGTAAGTAGCCAGATAGACGGAGGAGCGAATTTTGACGGGGTGGATGATTTACTTGATTGTGGATCCGGTTCTTCTCTAGATAATCTGAAAGCTGGCGGCGGTGTAACCATTTCTGCTTGGATTAATCCTAATACTATGGGTGAAGGCAATGAAGGAATTATAGTTTCTAAAGTTGGTAGTGTCGGTTGGACTTGGCGTTTTTTGTCTGGGACGACGAATGCCCTGCGATTTGCCCACACCGGGGGTACGCTCCTAGTGCGCACGATGGCGAACAGCTTAATTACCCTTGATGTGTGGCAGTATATTTTGATGACTTGGGACGGTTCAAACACGGCGGCAAACGTCCATATCTATTTGAACGGCTCAGAAGTGACGTATCAGACTACAACAAACGGCGCTACGTTAGATACAGATGCAAACGACCCTTTTATGATAGGCGCTCAAGGCGCTGGACTCAGAGATTGGAATGGTGGAATTGATGAGGCAAGGGTTTCCAATATTATAAGATCAGCCGACTGGATTACTACGGAATACAATAATCAGAGTTCGCCAAGCACATTTTATGCGGTGGGAGCGGAAACGGAAGCCACTAATCCCACCGTCTCCACTCTCTCTCCAGCCGATAACGCCACTGGAGTCTCGCCCACCGCCAACCTGGTTATCACCTTCGATGAAGCGGT
>MFTF01000011.1:32090-32401 GCA_001786745.1 Candidatus Nomurabacteria bacterium RIFCSPHIGHO2_01_FULL_36_23
AAGCGGTCAATCAAGAGACTGGAAATATTCTCATCAAGAAGACTTCCGACAACTCAACGGTGGAAACTATTGACGTGGCTGGCGCTTTGGTCACTGGAGACGGCACTGCCACCATCACCATTAATCCTTCGGTCACTCTGACCGACTCCACCGAATACTATGTTCAAATAGCCACCACCGCTTTTGACGATACTTCCGGCAACTCTTACGCTGGAATTACCGATACCACTTCCTGGAGTTTTACGACGGGCGACACCACTAATCCCACCGTCTCCACTCTCTCTCCAGCCGATAACGCCACTGGAGTCTCG
>MFTF01000011.1:32417-35399 GCA_001786745.1 Candidatus Nomurabacteria bacterium RIFCSPHIGHO2_01_FULL_36_23
TTCAACAGCTCGCGGTTTTAACTATGGTTTAACAACTTCCTATGGAACAACGACCACTACCGCAGGAAGCTTTGGTGTTTCTGCCTTTACTGACGACATTGCTTCGCTAACATGCAATACGCTCTATCATTTCCGTTCCTATGCCACAAACTCTGCTGGCACAGGATTGAGCACTGACACAACTTTCACAACCGCAAGTTGCGCATCCCATAGCAGTGGAAGCTGGTCACGAGCTGTCACTCCTCCAACAGTTCCCAGCGTTCAGAATCCAATATTTAATTTCTTTGAAAACATCATTCCATCATTTTTGAAACCGAAACCAGAAATTAAGCCAACTGAGACCTCGGTTATAGTGCCTCAAAAAACGCCCTTAGTTTTTCAAACCAAATGGCGGCTTTTGCCGAACAACGCGGAATTTGTCCTAGCGCCTTTGCCTAAAGCAATTACCAATCTGGCTCAAAAATTCCCAACTTTGAAAAAAACTTTTAAAGAAGTGGGCATTAGTAAAATCACCGATGTGACAAAACTCAGCGCGGTGAACTTAACTTTGCCCGGATTGACAGAAAGAGTCGGTTTGCCGATCGCTCAAATTGACTCGGGCAGATTTGCATTGCCAAAAGGTGTTCCAATTGCTAAACTGTCGTCCCAAACTAAACAAAAACTGCCCACCGAAATTGTTTTTGCCAAAACTGGCGCTGAATTGATTGACTTTAATTTTGCTTTATCTGTTTCTAAAAAAGGCGAACCGCAACAAAGAATTAGTACGATAGTCGGCAAACCTTTACAATTGGTAATAAAACCCGACAAACCAGTTACCAGCGTTAAAGGTTATGTTGTATTTAAATCAAAGATAAGCACATCAAATTTTTTAGAGATTCCATCTGATTCTTTGTTGGCATCCGCAATCTTTGCTAGTCCAGTTTTTGCCCAAACTCAGGAGAAACCAGTTAGAGTTGAAGAAAAACTGGTTTTGCTGGAATTTGAATATACTGATCCTGATGGCGATGGAATTTATACGGCAGAGATTGACGTGCCTCTAGTTGAAGGCGAGTACGAAATCATTACTGTGATGGATTTTAAAGACGCAGAACTGGGAAACAAAGAGATTAGATTAATTACAGTGGTTGATCCTGAGGGGTATGTGTATGAAAAATATGGCGACAAAGAAATCCGCGTTCCCGGGGCAGTTGTTTCTATTTTCAGACTAAATTTAGAAACTAAACAATATGAACTCTGGTCGGCCAAAGAATACCAGCAAGAAAATCCGCAAACTACCGATATCAGAGGCACTTATTCTTTTTTGGTGCCGGAGGGTTATTATTATCTCAAAACTGAAGCCCCGGGCTATCTTGCTTACGACGGCAAATCATTTCAGGTTAAAGAGGGTAGTGGGATCCATATCAACATTGAACTCAAAACCAAATATTGGTGGCTGAAGATTGTTGATTGGAAAACAATTTTATTAATAACGGTTATAATTTTATTGCTCTACAACTTCTATCGTGATAAAATACGAGAGAAGATGAAAATAAAAAGTATATGAATATGAACAAGCACAAAATAATTTTTATCCTTATTTTAATTTTACTAGCAGGCAATGTTTTTTTGAGCGTTAAATATTTTTTTATCACCCGAGAACTTCGTCAGACAAAAACTCTTTTAGAAACTCAACAAACCAATGGCAAAGTTTTAGAATTTACCAAACTTTTTATTGGAAAAGTACTTAAAGCCAAAACAGAAGTTGATTTTGAAATGAGATTAAAACTGGAAAACGCGGTCAGAGACATAAGGGATGAAGAAATTCTAGCTCAATGGTCCAAATTTATTGAAAGCAAGCCTGAAAGTAGCGCGCAGGAGGAGGTTAAAAATTTGTTGGAAACATTAATAAACAAGATTAAAATGTAAAAAAATGAATTTTCTGCATAACAAGCTTTTAAACAGTTCAAACAATTATCGCTCTTGGCATAATAATCCACAACACTCAATAGCGCATTGGGTTGTTTTTCTTTTTTTAGTTGTTGGCAACTATTTTTATGTTACGGGCCAGATTAATTCTTATATCAACTTTACCGCAAGTAATTTGGAAATTGCAATCGCGGCTGCTCCAACTTCTGGCCTGGTCGGCTACTGGAATTTTGACGAAGGTAGCGGCGCTACGGTCGCTGATTCCTCGGGCAACGGCAACACCGGCACCTTAACCAATGGTCCGACTTGGACGACGGGCAAAATTGGCCAAGCTTTGTCTTTTGACGGGAGTAATGATTATGTAGATGCGGGAACTGGGTCTAGTCTAAATCTCGCCAGTAGTCTTACGGTTAGCGCTTGGATAAAACCAGATACGTTTGGCGGCGGTAGCTATGGACGAATAATTGATAAAAGAGGCGCTGGTCTTTCGGGATATGCGGTATTTCTTGACAATAATCCGACTGGTACTCCCGCGGGGACAAACACCTTTGGTATTGTGGCTGGTTCCTCCGTGATTTCAGCCGCGAACGCTAATGCTATTACTCTCGGAGTTTGGCAGCATGTGGCGGTTGTATTTAATGATTCAACTGATACAGTTGCCTATTTTGTCAATGGTGTAAATGTAGAAACTGACACCGGTGTTACAGGATCTCCGCTAAGCGACCCCACCACAACTTTTAAGATTGGAGACAGGACTGCGGGGGATAGAATTTTTGACGGTCTTCTTGATGATGTCCGTATCTACAACCGCGCCCTCTCCGCCTCCGAAGTTACGGAACTTTACAACTACACCGGAGATACGCCACCGCCTTCCGACCCCACCCCGCCCTCTACCCCCACGGGCTTAACCGCAACCATCATCTCTTCCTCCCAAATCAATCTCTCCTGGACAGCTTCCACCGATGATGTCGCCGTTACCGGTTACAAGATATTCAGGAGAGGTATACAGGTTGGTACTTCTGTCGCGACTTCTTATTCAGATACAGGCCTGACGCCATCTACCAACTATTTATATAC
>MFTF01000012.1 GCA_001786745.1 Candidatus Nomurabacteria bacterium RIFCSPHIGHO2_01_FULL_36_23
GTAGAGTTTCTTTAGATAAAATAAACGGAAGCCTTGCTTCCGTTTTGCCCTCAGATGTAAAGCTTTTTTCTGAAAGCCAGGGAAGGATTTTAGTTTCTGTAACTCCCAAAAACATGGTTTCGTTTGAAAAAATAATAAAAAAAATTTCTTATGTTAAAATGGGAAAAGTGGGAAAGAACGGAAAAGTTGTAATTAAAGATGGAAAAAATAAAATAGTAGAAACAGATGTTAAAAAATTGTATAAAATTTATCATAGTTTTTCAGAAAAAATGAAATGAAATTAGAAACAAAAAACTGCCAAAACTGCAAAAATAACTTTGTCATTGAGCCGGATGATTTTGGATTTTATGAAAAAATGGATGTGCCAGTTCCAGAAAAATGCCCACAGTGTCGTCAACAATTACGTATGCTTTTTAGAAATTTTAAAACTCTCTATAAAAGGCCCTCAGATAAAAGTAAGAAAATGATTATTTCGATGTATAGTCCAGAGACAAGACTTCCAGTTTATGACAGTGAAGAATGGTGGGGAGATGAATGGGACCCAATGGATTATGGAAAGGGGTTTGATTTTAAAAAACCGTTTTTTGAGCAATGGAAAGAACTTTTCAATACTGTTCCTCATCCCGCTCTTATGAACACGCGGAGTATTAGTTGTGAATATTCAAACATGACTATTGATGCAAAAAATTGTTATCTCGTTTTTGGTTGTGTGGAAGATGAGGATTGTGATTATGGACACATTGTATGGAATTGTCGAGATTCCATAGACAATTTATACCTATTTAAATGTGAATCTTGTTATGAATGTATTGATTGTCTGGGGTCTGCTAAACTTTTTTATGCGCAAGAATGCGAAAGTTGTGTAGATAGTGTAGGTCTTTTTGACTGCAGAAATTGTTTAAATTGTATTGGTTGTGTCGGACAGATAAATAAATCTTATTGTATTTTTAATAAACCAGTTACCAAAGAAGAATACAAGGAGTTTTTATCAAATTACCCATTGAATGAAAAATCAAGTATTGATTATATTTTGAAAGAGAGAGATGCTTTACGTAAAAAACATCCCCAGCGCTCTTTTTTTGGCTCTCACAATAATAATGTTTCTGGCAACCATATATATAATGCACATAATATACACCATTCTTTTGATATTAAAAATGGAGAAAATTCAAAATTTTGTTTTACTATACGAAAAACTATTGATACACAGGATGCATCTTTTTCTACTGAACTTTCAGAATGTTATCAAGCCCTAACTATGTTAGACAGTAATAAAGTAATTGGGTCTCAACAAATAGTTGATTCACATAATATTTATTATTCCGAACTTTGTTATAGCTCAAATGAATTGTTTGGATGTTGTGGCTTACGTAAAAAATCTTATTGTATTTTAAATAAGCAATACACAAAAGAAAAGTATATGGAACTTAAAGAAAAAATTGTTAATTATATGAAAAAAACTGGCGAATGGGGAAACTTTTTTCCAAGTTTTCTAAGTCCATTTTCTTATAATGAATCTATCGCTAATGAATATATGCCACTAAATAAAGAAGAAGCTTTAGATCAAGGTTTTTTATGGAAAGATAATATTCCAAGTACTAAGGGGCAAGGAACCATTAAATATGATAATTTACCAAACACTCCTGAAGAATATAGTAGAGAACTTTTAAAAGAAGTATTAACATGTAAAAATTGTAATAAAAATTATAAATTAATTAACAGAGAAATAAACTTTTATAAGAAAAATAAGTTATTGATACCATCCCAATGCTTTAATTGCAGACATGAAACTAGAATGAATAAGAGGAACAGACGAAAACTCTGGGATGCAAATTGTGCTAAATGTAACACAGTTATAAAAACATCCTATAAACCTGAAGATCAGAAAATTTACAAAATTTACTGCGAAAAATGTTATCAACAAGAAATTTATTAGTATTCTACAATTCGTTAGAATTATAGAATAGATAAATTATGAAAAAGAAACCGAAAATAATAATAATGTCTGGCTATGGGCTCAATTGCGAAGAAGAAACAAAATTCGCTTTTGAGACTGCTGGGGGAAGTGCGGACATTGTGCATATCAATGACCTAATAGCTAAACCGAAAATACTATTTCAATATCAGATTTTGGCTTTCCCGGGAGGATTTTCTTATGGAGATGACACTGGTAGCGGAAAAGCCTACGCCAATAAATTTAAAAATCACTTGACGAAAGAACTAGAGGAATTTTTATCTCGTAATACTTTGGTCATAGGTATTTGTAATGGTTTTCAAATTATGACTAATTTAGGAATTCTGCCCGGCGCGTTGACATACAATAAAAACGGTAAATATCTTGACCGCTGGGTTGATTTAAAAATTCTCTCTCCTGTTGGGGGAGGGAAAGGGAGGAGGTTAAGTCCATGGCTGAAGGGAATTAAAAAAATATCTCTCCCGATAGCCCATGGTGAAGGACATTATGTTATTAATTCTAAAAAATACCCCGAAGGAAAGAGTATTTCCGACGGAGCAGGCAGAAAAATGAAAAAAAGTGGAGAGATAGCTTTCAAATATATAAAAGGGGAAATTTGTAAATTTCAGAATCTTGAAAAAAATCCAAATGGTTCGGATTATGATATTGCCGGAGTTTTAGCTTATAATAGCAGAGTGCTCGGTATGATGCCCCATCCAGAGCGCGCGATATTTTCTCATCAGAGTCCGATATGGTATCAAAATAAGAAAGTGTCTAAAGAGGGAAAAGGACTGCAAATTTTTAAAAACGCAATTAATTATTTTAGACAATGAGAAACGAAATTATATTTTTACTGCCGTCGCATAATTTTCTGCTGAAAATTTGCTCATTCTCGAACCGTCGTTCTGCGAAAGACGGCATTAAAAGCATAATTCCGTTTCTCAAAATATATGCATAATGACCTGAATGAAAAATGCGCAGTTTTTGGAATTTTCGGAAATAAATCTTCTAAAACAGAAATAGCCAGAAAAACATATTTCGGATTATTTGCTCTGCAACATCGCGGACAAGAACATTCGGGGATTGCCACCACTGACGGTAAAAAAATTCATCTTTATAAAGATGGCGGACTTGTAAGTCAAATTTACACCGAAGAACTTCTTGCCAAGCTTCCGGGTTTTGCGGCTATCGGACACAATCGCTATTCTACATCTTCCGGACTTGAAGTTGAATATGCGCAACCCTTTCTTTACGATAATCTTTTTGCCTTGGGGCATAATGGTAACCTTCCAAGCACAAAAGTATTAATAGATTTTTTAAAAAGCAACAATGAAATAACAGAAAATTATTCTGATTCGCGACTAATGACGGAAACTATCGGTGTCTATATGAAAAAGGGCGACTCATTACCAGATGCTGTCGAAAAAGCTTATCCGCTTTTTACCGGCGCATTTTCTTGCGTGGCTCTTGGGCTTGACACTATGGTTGCTTTTCGCGATCCTTGCGGTATTCGACCATTGGTCTTAGGAAAAAAAGAAAATCAAATCATAGTATCTTCTGAAACTTGCGCGCTGGAAACCATCGGGGCAAAATTTATCCGCGAAATTAAACCAGGAGAAATGATTATTGTCACAAAAAATGGTAAAAAAAATAAAGTGCAAAGCAGGCAACTGGCAAAAGCAAAACCGCGGCTTGATATTTTTGAATTTGTTTATTTTGCGCGTTATGACAGTGTTCTCGCCGGCAAATCTGTATATGAAGTAAGAAAAAATTTAGGCAAGATGCTTGCTCGCCAGAATAAAAAGGAGAATAAAGTAAATGTTGATATGATTATACCAATTCCAGAAACGGCTATTTCAGCGGCTATCGGTTACGCCGAAGAATCCGATATACCGTTTGAAATGGGAATTTCTAAGAACCGCTACATCAATCGAACATTTATCGAACCAACCCAAGATGTGCGTGAAGAAAAAGTAAAATTAAAATTAACTCCGCTTTCCAATGTTATCCGAGGTAAAAAAATCGCAGTGATGGACGATTCAATTGTTCGCGGAACAACAAGCAAGCAAATCGTAAAAATGCTTTTTGACGCCGGAGCGAAAGAAGTGCATTTTTTGGTAAGTTCAGCTCCGATACGATTTCCAGATTTTTATGGTATTGACACTCCCAATCAAACTGAGCTTATTGCTTCAAAAAAAACAATAAAAGAAATTTGTAAATTTTTAGGAGCAACTTCTCTTTCTTATTTATCAATTGATAGTATGGTAGCCGCTACGGGACTGCCCAAAAAACATTTGTCGCTTTCTTCTTTTGATGGAGTTTATCCAATTGACATACACGAACGAAAAAAAGAGATAAATTATGATGTTCCCAAAGACTAAAAAAAAATTAGTACTTATGGTTCATGAAGGAAGTAGCCAAACGAACCTCAAAGCAATACAAAAGGCAATTAATGATGGTAAAATAAATGCTGAAATTTCCGCAGTAATTTCTGACAGTGAAGATGCGATACCGATAATAAAAAAGATGCCACCAGACTATATATGTCTCGCTGGATGGAAGAAAATTATTTCTAATGAACTTATTCAAAAATATGAGAATAGAATCTTGAATATACATCCAGGCTTAATTCCAGATACAACAGATGGAAATGTATTAAATCCCGACAACACAGAAACCATATGGAATAAAGGTATGTATGGAAACAAAGCCATTCAAAATTTTTTAGACCAAAAAGCAACCTTTGCCGGCTCTTCCATCCATTTTTTAACTTTAAACTTTGATTTTGGACCAGTTTTGGGTAGAACTTTTGAAAAAATTGAAACTGGTGACACTATTGAATCTCTGTACTTAAGATTAAAGAAAAAAGAAAACCAGCTATATGTGGAAGTTTTAGAAAAATTATGTCAAAAATAATGCAAGTTAACAAACAAAAAATTTTAATAATTGGCGGAGGGGGAAGAGAACATGCGATAGGATGGAAGGTCACGCAATCGCCACGGGTTGGACAGATTTTTTTCGCGCCGGGAAATGCAGGTACAGCAGATATTGGAACGAATGTTCCCATTTCTGCTACTGATATTTCTAAACTTGTAGAATTTGCAAAAAAAGAAAAAATCGATTTAACTTTAGCAATACCCGATGACCCGCTTGCGCTCGGCATAGTGGATGAATTCCAAAAAGCGAAACTGCGAATTTGGGGCCCGACCAAAGTAGCCGCGCAACTTGAATGGTCAAAAGTATTTTCTAAAGATTTTATGCGCCGGCATAATTTGCCGACCGCAGAGTTTGAGATTTTTGATAATTTTAAAAAAGCAAAAGAATATGTCGCAAAACAATCTCTCCCGATTGTTATTAAAGCAAGCGGACTCGCTTTAGGTAAGGGCGTAATTATTTGCCCAACACAGGAAGAAGCAAACGAAGCGCTTGAAAATATATTGGTGAAAAAAGTTTTTGGAAATTCTGGCAACCAAGTTGTGATAGAAGAATTCATGACTGGACCAGAAATTTCCATACACGCATTTTCTGATGGCAAAAATTATAAAATGTTTCCGCCATCGCAAGATCATAAAAAAATTGGCGAGAATGATACGGGTCTTAATACTGGCGGTATGGGCACGATTGCCCCATTGCCATTTGTGAGCGAAGTTATGATGAATAAAATAGAAAAGGAAATAGTTGCTCCAACATTAAAAACAATGAGAAATGATGGGATACCATTTGAAGGTCTTTTATATCCCGGTTTAATGCTTACAAAAGATGGTCCTAAAATTTTAGAATACAATGCCCGTTTTGGCGATCCGGAAACACAAACTTATATGAGGTTACTAGACACCGATTTATTAGATATTGTCGATAGCTGCATTGATGGCACATTGGAAAAATTGGAGATAAAATGGAAATCCCTTTCGGCTTGCACGATAGTATTGGCTTCCGATGGTTATCCAGAAAATTATAAAAAGGGGGAAATAATTTTGGGAATTGAAGAAGCAGAAGCACAATCTGACATTATTGTATTTCATGCTGGCACGAAATTGGATGATAAAAGCAATCTTGCGACAAATGGCGGACGAGTGTTGGGAGTTTCAGCTACAGGCAATACACTAAAAGAAGCACTCACAAAAGCTTATAAAGCCATAGAAAAAATTTCATTTGAGGGTATGCAATTCAGGAGAGATATAGGCAAAAAAAACGCTTGCCCAGCAGTAGAGATTTTATAAAAGTCTCACTGCTGGGCTTGCATTGTAAGCATAAATTAAAGTAATATAAATATATGAAAAAAAATGCAAAAATTGGCATAATTATGGGTTCCGATTCTGATCTTGCGGTGATGGCTGAAGCGGGAACAATTCTCGAGGAATTTAGCGTGTCTTATGAAATTACCGTCATCTCAGCGCACAGAAGTCCTGAATTAGCGCATAAATACGTTAAAAATGCTAAAAATCTAGGACTAAAAGTTATCATCGCTGGAGCGGGCGGAGCGGCGCATTTAGCTGGAGTAGCGGCATCTTTAACCACCCTGCCCGTTATTGGTATTCCAATTAAAACAAAAAGTTTGGATGGGCTTGATTCGCTCCTTTCTACCGCGGGAATGCCTCCGGGAGTGCCAGTAGCAACTGTTGGAATAAACGCTGGCAAAAATGCAGGATTGTTAGCTATTCAAATACTTGCAATAAACAATAAAAATTTAGAAAATAAATTAATTGTTTATAAAGAAAAAATGAGTAAAGAAATAGAAATAAAAGGTGAAAAACTTTCAAAAATTGGTTATAAAAAATACTTAGATAAATAAAATAAAATATGAGTGAATTAACCAAGAAAAAGATTTATTCTCGAGATGGAGTTGATGTAGAAGAAGAATCTTTGTTTAGTAGTTTTGCCGGATCTATCTGTAAAACCAGTTATAAAAATTCCCCATTCGTAAAAATTCACGATTTTTCTGAAGGAAATTTCCGCGGTCCACGGCCTTTTACTTTTAAAAATCTACCAAAGGGATATTTTATTGAAGCATCTACTGACGGTATTGGCACTAAGGGTATAATTATAGATGCGGCCAAAACACATCATTTAGCAGCCTATGACATTATTGCTATGACGGCGAGCGATGTCACGCGCTTTGGCGGTATTCCTTTAGTTTTTGTGAATGTTTTTGATACAACTTCAATAGGGAATAAGGGTGATAAAATCAGTAAAATTTATAAAAGTGTAATTTCCGGTTTAGGAAATGTGGTAAAAAAAGAAAAAATTGTAATCCTAAAAGGAGAAACAGCGCAAATGGGAGACGCAATAGGGTCGGAAATAAAAGATTCTAAAACTAAATTAAATTGGTCGGGTACAATGATCGGCGCTTATCATAAAAATAAAATGATTACCGGAAAAAAATTAGCGCCGGGACAAATAATCATCGCTCTAAAAGAAAACGGATTTCGTTGTAATGGAATAAGTTCGGTACGCAAAGCTCTGAGAATAAAATTCGGTAAAAAATGGTGGAAAAATTTAAAAGCCAAAGAAAGCGTAAAACAGGCCGCTACTCCGTCTGTGCTTTATGATAGTTTTATTAACACGATTCATGGCTGGTTTAATAAAGATTTTAAGCCAGAAATTCCTATTCACTCTATAATTCATTTGTCCGGCGGAGCTTTCAGGGAAAAATTGGCAAAAGATATTCTTTTCCCAAGAAAACTTTCAGCGGAACTTTTTGCTTTATGGGAACCACCCAAAATTATGAAAAAATGCGCCGAGTGGCGTAAAATAGAAGATGAAGAGTTTTATGAAGTTTGGCATGGAGGACAAGGTATGTTATTAATAGTAGATGAAAAAAATGCTCTCTATTGCATTAAAAGAGCGAAGGATTTTGGCATCAAAGCGAAAATTGCAGGTAAAATTATTAAAATAAAAAATCCGCAAGTTTCTATAATTTCCAAATTAACAGTCGGTAAAAAAATTATTTATAATTATTAGAATAAAATGAATATAGAAAAAATAAAAGAACATATCGATGATGTTTTAATAGAAACAAATTTTCTGGAACTCGGCGAAAAAAGGGTCGGAAAAGTCCGGGATATTTATGTTAAACCCGACCATATTACGCTTATTTCTACCGACAGGCACTCTTCTTTTGACAGAATTATCGCCTATGTGCCTTTTAAGGGCGAAGTATTAAATCAAATTAGTTTGTTTTGGTTTGAGAAAACAAAAGACATAATCCAAAATCATGTTTTAAGCAGTCCCGACCCAAATGTGGTTAAGGTGAAAAAATGCAAACCGCTCCCGATTGAATGCGTAATGCGCGGGTATATCACTGGCGTGACTTCCACCTCCCTTTGGATGCATTACAAAAACGGCAAACGGGATTTTGGCGATTTTACTTTGCCCGAGGGACTTAAAAAAAATCAAAAATTAGCCGAATCTGTTTTCACTCCGACCACAAAATCAGATGAACATGACAGGTCAGTAACTCTTAAAGAAATTGTATCTGAAAAATTGCTTTCGCAAGAAATGACAGAAAAAATAGAACGAACAGCCAAGGCATTATTTAAAAGGGGACAGGAGATAGCGCTCTCTTGTGGACTTATATTGGTGGACACAAAATATGAATTCGGATTAGATAAAGATGAAAAACTTACCCTCATTGATGAAATTCATACGCCAGATTCATCGCGTTATTGGAAAATGGCAAGCTATGATGAACGTTTCAATAAAAATGAAGAACCGGAATATTTTGATAAAGAATTCCTGCGCTTGTGGTTTAAGGATAATTGCGACCCCTATAAAGACAAAACGCTTCCAAAAGCTCCGCCGCATCTTGTGGCTGAACTTTCTCGCCGATATATTGAGATATATGAAACAATAACAGGTAAAAAATTTGATCATGATTTTTCACAGCTAATAATAGAAAGAATTAAAAATAATTTGTCTAAAAATTAATGCCTAGCATGATTTTGCTAAATCAAATGACAAAAGAGACGGTGGGAGGCGCCATAAATCCGCTAGATGGAAGATATTTTAAGAAAACCCGCGCGCTGGCGCCGTATTTTTCAGAAGAAGCGTTGATGAAATACAGATTAATGATGGAAGGGGAATACTTAATTGCTTTGTCGTTTTCTCGCAGGGTGGCTTTGCGTAAATTTACCTCCAAAGAAATAAAAATAATAAGGAATATTTATGAAAAATTTGACAATATTTCTTATAAAAAAATAAAAAATATAGAAGCAGTCACAAATCATGATGTCAAGGCGGTAGAATACTTTATAAAAGAAAAATTGTCAAAGACATCTCTGGGAGACAGTATTGAATGGGTTCATTTTGCTCTCACCTCAGAAGACACAAATAATATCGCTTATGCGTTAATGCTCTCAGATTCTCTAGAATATGTTCTTGTACCTAGAATTAAAAAAATAGTTTTAGAATTGGATGTTTTGGCAAAAAAATACAAAAATTCGCCAATGCTGGCGCGGACTCACGGACAAAGCGCTTCACCCACTACTTTTGGCAAAGAAATGAAAGTTTTTGCCGCTCGCCTTGAAAAAAAATTAAAGGAACTGGCAAAAATAAAAATACAAGCAAAATTAAATGGGGCTACCGGTAACTATAATGCTCATGTTATAGCTTATCCACAAGTAAATTGGTTGGAATTCAGTAAAAAATTTATAAAAAGTTTTAATAAAAACCGTTCACAAAAACTTGAAACTAATTTAATCACTACTCAAATAGAAAGCCATGACAGTTATGTGGCAGTTTTTGATGCAATCAGAAGAATCAATACTATTTTAATTGATTTTAATCAAGATATATGGAGATACATTTCTGATAATTGGGTAACTCAAAAACCGAAAGCGGGAGAGACGGGCTCATCAACAATGCCGCATAAAATAAATCCGATTGATTTTGAAAATAGCGAAGGAAATCTGGGGCTCGCTAATGCTTTATTTGAATTTTTTGCCCGCAAACTTCCAATTTCGCGACTACAACGCGATCTTTCGGATTCTACCGTAGAACGCGCTTTCGGCACGGCGCTGGGACATTCGCTTCTAGCTTATTTAATGTTGGAAAAAGGATTGGAAAAAATTAACGTAAATGAAATCAAAATAAAAGAGGATTTATTGGCGCATCCAGAAGTTATCGCCGAAGCGATCCAAACAATCTTGCGCCGAGAAAATTATCCTGTTCCCTATGAAATGCTTAAAGATTTAACTCGCGACAAACAAGTAACGATGCAAGATTTTGCTCAATTCATAGATACACTTAAAATTTCTCCAAAAGTAAAATTAGAACTTAAAAAAATAACACCCTTAAATTACACCGGGCTAGCTTCCAAACTTGCTTTAGGGTAGTCTGAGATATATTATATTGGTATGGATTCTGAGACAAAAAACTGCCATCCCGAAGGAAAGTAAAGCTTCCTGCGGGACAGGAAATTGCAAAAAATGGAAACTAAAACATGTCAAAATTGCAAAAAAAATTTTATAATAGAATCTGAAGATTTTAATTTTTATGAAAAAATAAAAGTTCCTACACCTACTTTTTGCCCAGATTGTCGTGCACAAAGAAGATTCATTTGGCGTAACGAACGAAGTTTACATAAACGACCATGTAGTTATTGTAAAAAAGATTTTATTTCTATATATAATAATGGTGTCCCATTTCCTGTCTATTGTCATACTTGTTATTACAGTGATTCTTGGGATCCGCTTTCATATGGAAAACAATATAACCAATCAAAAACTTTTTTCTCCCAAATAAAAGAAGAAGGAGAAGGAATTGTAGATAGCCATTATTTGGTCTCTAGTCGAAATGTTACCAATTTAATTGGAAGCGTAAATCTTCGTTCATTAAGTAATTATTTTTTTGGTAGAAAACTTTCCCAGGAAGAATATAAAAGAGAAATAAATGAAATAGATTTTGGTTCAAGAAAAGTGCGTGATGAATTGTTGAAAAAATTTGAGGAGATAAAACAAAATTCTATAGTAAGAAGCACGAAACAAATCAATTGCGTTAATTGTGTGGGTGATCATTTAGAAAATGCAAAAGATTGTTATTATGTTTTTGATGGTTTTGACTTGGAAAAAGCGAGATATAGTTCTTGGGTTTTTGGAAGTAAAGACATTTCAGATTGCTTTGGTATGGGTAGTAGTGAACTTATCTATGAAGCAATAAGTCCAGAGGAAGTTAATAATTGCAAATTTTTAATGGCTATCGATTCTTCTCACGATGTTGAATACGGACTATTTTGCCAATCATCGGGTTTTTTATTTGGATGTGTGGGCTTACGTTCAAAAGAATATTGTATTTTAAATAAAAAATATTCCAAAGAAGAATATAGTGAATTGGTTTCAAAAATAAAACAAGAAATGGAAAATAATCCATATGTTGATAAGCAAGGACTTTCTTATAGTTACGGGGAATTTTTTCCAAGTGAACTTTCTTCTTTTCTTTATAATGAAAGCACTGCTCAAGAATATTATCCGTTAAATAAAAAAGGAGCTAAAAATATTGGTTTTGAATGGAGGGATGAAGAAATTCGTTCTTATAATATAACTATTGAAAATGATAAAATTCCTGACAACATAAATGATGTTGATGATTCAATAATCGAAGAAGTAATAGCTTGCATGCATAAGCAAAACTGTATACATCAATGCACACAGGCTTTTAAAATAATTCCTAATGAATTACAATTCTATCACAAAATGCAAATACCATTACCAAACCTTTGCCCTAATTGTAGACATTTTGAACGTTTAGCTAGACGTAATCCAATGAAACTTTGGTTAAGAAATTGTGCTAAATGTAAAAAAGAAATTATGTCTTCATATTCCCCCGACCGACCGGAAATTGTTTACTGTGAAAAATGTTATCAGCAGGAAGTATATTGATTATGTATAAAATTTCTGCATATGCTGAAATCTTATACACTGATACCTGTTGTGAATTTAAGCATATGCGTAAATTAACAACATGAATTCTACATCTACGCTATAGCGTAGATTGATGTTTAAGTATTTTTTTTATTTTTTATATATTTTCTACTATCTTTTACATATGTTAAACATCGTAGATAATTTATTTCTAGATTAAAGAATTGGAATTTTTAAGAAAAATGTGTAATATAAGGTTATGATGTTACGAATTTTAGCTTCTGTCGTGCTTTTATTTTCAATTCTTTTTCTGCCTTTTTGGGTATCGATTATTTTGGCGCTGGCGGGTATGATTTATTTTCGTTTCTTTCTAGAGGCCGTTTTTATGTTTTTATTATCGGACCTGCTTTACGGAGTAAAAGAAGCCAAATTTTTTAATATAGTTTTTATTTCTTTAATTGTTTCCGCTCTGGTTTTAACTGGCGTAGAATTTGTAAAAAGAAGACTTAAATTTTATCCTTATGATAGTAAGAATATTTAAAAAAAATAAACAAAAGAAAAATTTTTTTGTGGAACCGGATGAAATTTTTCTTGATTCAAAAAATCTGCAAAACTTTGATAACCAACAATTTGAAGGCCGGATAGAAAAACCGATTTCCAAAAAAAATATCTGGTTCCTTGGAATTTTATTCTTTATCTTGATGGGATTGTTTGGAGTCCGTCTTATATATCTTCAAATACAAAAAGGGGGAGCTTATTTAGAGAGAAGTGAAAATAATGTTTTAGAAAAAATAATTATTTTCACTGAAAGAGGAATAATTTACGATAGAAATAAAAAAGAGCTGGCTTGGAACGGAGAATCCGAAAGCGCCTTCTCCGCCCGCGCTTATTTATCGCCTGGATTTTCACACCTATTGGGATATGTAAGTTATCCCGCGCAGGATAAAACAGGTAATTATTGGCAAGGTGAATTTATAGGCAAAGATGGACTTGAAAAACAATACAATGACAAAATTAAAGGTGAGAATGGATCAAAAATAATAGAAATAAATGCTTTAGGAGAAATTTACTCGGAAAATATTGTAAATATTCCAATACGGGGAGTCGATTTAATAACAACAATTGATTCACGAATCCAGATGAAGTTGTTTGCTTTGATTAAAAATTTATCAGAGAGTAATTCTTTCCCGGGTGGAGCAGGCATATTAATGGATATAAATAATGGAGAAATAATCGCTTCCACCAGTTTTCCAGAATATAATTCTGAAATTCTTTCACAAGGAAAAGACACGGTTAAAATCAATGATTATATGATGGATAAAAGAAAATTTTTTATGGACAGGGTTGTTTCAGGACTTTATACTCCGGGTTCAATTGTAAAACCTTTTTTAGCAATAGGCGCTTTGACTGAAGGTATAATCGATCAATATAAAAAAATTCTTTCAACAGGTTCCATTTCAATCCCGAATCCTTATTTTCCGGACCAAAAGAGCGTTTTTAAGGACTGGAGAGTAAATGGCTGGACAGATATGGCGCAAGCTTTAGCTGTTTCTTCTGATATTTATTTTTATATAATTGGAGGGGGATTTGAAAATCAAAAAGGTCTTGGTATTGCTAATATTGAAAAATACACCAAACTTTTCGGCATTGGAGAAAAAACGGGGATTGACTTGCCGGATGAAAAAGCGGGCATTATTCCAAATCCAGAATGGAAAATAGAAAATTTCAAAGGCGACCCGTGGCGTATTGGGAATACTTATCACACCGCTATTGGCCAGTATGGATTTCAAGTTACTCCAATCCAAATAGCGCGGGCTGTTTCAGCTATTGGCAACTATGGCAAACTTGTAACTCCGCATTTTATATTAGATGATACTGAAAAACCTAATACCGTAATAAATTTAAAAAAAGATTATTTTGATGTTGTGCATGATGGAATGAGACAAGCGGTTTCTTACGGCACCGCGATAGCGTTAAATGTGCCTTATGCGCAAATTGCCGCCAAGACTGGCACCGCGCAGCTTGGTGTGAAAAAAAATAAAGTTAATTCTTGGGTAGTTGGTTTTTTCCCGTATGAAAATCCCAAATACGCTTTTACCATAATGATGGAATCCGGCCCTTCAACAAATAGTAGCGGCGCATCTTCCGTCATGCGCCAACTTCTAGACTGGATGTCTATCAATACGCCGGAGTATTTCAAATAGTTTGTATTTTGTTTGCATTATTGATATAATATATTTATGCGAAAAATGCGGACACTTATGATTTTGGGCATTTGGGTGGCGGTATTGCCATATTTGGGTTTTCCGACTTCTTGGAAAACCGTTTTTTTCACTCTTTCTGGATTCGGACTTATGTATTTCAGCTACATGATGTATAAAGAATCTAAAATGAAAGAAACTGAAGAAATAAAAACTTTTGATAATTTTTCAGAAAATCATAATTTTAGTGAAAATAAAGCAACAACAGAGGAGTGTATAAAACCAAAGGAAGAAAAAATATAAATATAAAATGCGAGAATTTTTAAAAACAAGATATGCTTCTGGCGTTATTTTGCTCACAGCTCTAGTTTTTGTTTTGGGTATTTATGTAGGATACAATCAGCGTCCCGAGATAGAAAAAGTTTTTAATCTTTCTGGAAAAGAAACTACAGTTATTACCCAAACTGATTTTTCTCCTTTTTGGAAAGTCTGGAATACTATTAATGAAAAATATCCCGATGCGAATGAAATAACTGACCAAAATAAAGTTTATGGAGCAATTTCGGGCCTTGTGGATTCATTAAATGATCCTTATAGTGTATTTTTTAGTCCGGATGAAACAAAATTATTTGAAGACGAAATAGCTGGTAGTTTCGGTGGGATTGGCATGGAAGTTGATATAAAAGATAAAGTGCTCACAGTTGTTGCTCCGCTTAAAAATACTCCCGCTTATCGGGCTGGCATAAAACCGGGAGATAAAATTTTAAAAATTGATAAAATTACCACCCCTGATTTAAGGATTGAAGAAGCGCTTAAATTAATAAGAGGGGAGAAGGGTACAATTGTCACACTCACTATTCTCCATGATGGAGAAAAAGAATCGAGAGAAATAAAAATTATTAGAGATATTATAAATGTCCCAACTCTGGATACGGAATTGCGTCCTGATGGAATTTTCGTAATAAAATTTTATAGTTTTTCGGCCAGCTCCAACTCTTTATTCCGTGATGCCTTAAAGAAATTTGCTCTGGCAAAAACTGACAAATTTCTACTTGATTTAAGGGGTAATCCGGGAGGATATTTAGATATAGCTGTTGATATATCAAGCTGGTTTTTACCGGGAGGAAAAATTATTGTAACTGAAGATTATGGAAATAATAAAGAACCGGAGATATTTAGAAGCAAAGATTATAATTTATTCAATGATAAATTAAAATTTATAATTTTAATAGACGGCGGGTCCGCTTCGGCATCGGAAATTGTCGCTGGCGCAATGCAGGATTATAAACGAGCAATTATAGTGGGTGGCAAAAGCTACGGCAAGGGTTCTGTGCAAGAAGTTGTAAATGTGACTCCAGATACTATTTTAAAAATTACAGTCGCTAAGTGGTTTACGCCTAATGGAAATTTGATTACTGAAAAAGGATTGACCCCGGATTACATAGTAGAAAATAAAAAACCTGCCCGCAATGCTTTGCCTAGCGATGCAGGCGGGGATCCACAAATGGATAAAGCCGTAGAATTATTAAATAATTGGCCTCGTTAAAAAATACATATGAAAATAATATTTTTACATGATGTGCCAAGAGTAGGAAAAAAATATGACGTGAAAGAAGTAAATGGCGGTTATGCCATGAACTTTTTATTACCCAGAAAACTGGCCGAACCAGCAACAACGAAGTCCCTAGCCATGCTTGAAAGACGCAAAAAAGAAATTGCGATTGAAAGGGAAGTGCAGGAAGATCTTTTAATGAAAAATTTGGAAGAAATCAAGGATAAAGTTGTGACAATAAAAGTAAAAGCAGATGAAAGGGGTCATTTATTCGCTCAAGTCCATAAAAAAGAAATAATCGATGGCATGAAAAATGAACATCGCGCCGATATCAGTGAAGAATTTATTATTTTAGAAAAACCAATTAAAACAATAGGGGAGTTTGAAATACCGATTAAGGTGAAAATCGCCGCCGAAGGCGGGGCAAGCAAAAAATCTTCTTTTAAACTTGTGGTGGAAAAAATCTAAAATACATTAACTACTTTTTTGATTACCGTCACGCCGTTGAAAGAAATTTTGCGTTTGGAGCCAAATTTGACTATACCGGGTTTAAGGGCGAAAAGAGTATGATCTCTCGCTGTAGATACGTTGTTTCCCGCCATAATGACTGTACCGCGTTGACGAACGATAATAGAGCCAGATTGGGCTTTTTGACCGTCAGCTAGCTTAATACCGAGGTATTTTGGGTTTGAATCTCTTAAGTTTCTGGCGGTTCCGCCGGCCTTTCTATGCGCCATATTGTTTTATATTATATTTATAGGTAGAATCAGTATAATCAATTATATGGAAAAAATCAAGCAATTTTTGGAAAGCGAAAAGAGAAAGGATATTTTGACCGTTTTAATCGTCATTTTAGTTGGTTTGGGTTCATTTGAGCTGGGCAGACTATCTAAGGGTAATGACGGTTCAGGTATAAAAATAGAATATTCGAATCAAAAGGCGAATACAGTTTCATCTATAGAACCCATTCAAATTAGAATTTCCAAAACCAATTCCGCAAAATCTTTTTTTGCTTCCAATAGAGGAAGTAAGTATTATTCTCTAGGGTGTTCCGGCGGTCAAACTATCAAACAAGAAAATAGAATTTATTTTGCGACAAAGGAAGAGGCCGAAAAAGCGGGATATGCATTATCAGCATCATGTAATTAAGACAGCTTATAGTGTCCCAAACATATATTGTGCGACATATTCATATCAATAAAAATAACGGAAAAAACACTTCCCTGTTCTACTGCCTAATTTAAAAATTATTACCAACTTTATCTAAATCCCACGACATATTATTTTCTTTCATGACTTAATTTCTAATTAAGATTTAATTTAGAAAAAATAGTGCGAAAGAGACTTACAAACCAGTAAAAAATATCAGATATGGAAATATGGAAATAGTTTATTAAAAAAAAGAGAATCACTAAAAGAATTATTAATTTTAAAAACCCTGCCTGCGCGGGTAGACCGCCTTTTTTGTTTTTTTTACTCATGCTTATATTTTACCACAAGATATTCGTCAAACCAACTATTCCGTTGTCTTGTTGTTTAATATGGACGGATTAATTGTGTAAGAAGGCAAATAATACATTACATCTAAATAAGCATTTATCGGGGCAACAGGTAATCTATAAATACGCCCACCGCAAGCTATACTCGGCTTAGAGGCCATTTTAACAGCTTCTGATGCGTATAGAGAGACATGCAAATGAGGCCCCGTAACATGCCCCGTAGCCCCGCTATAAGCTATTACTTCTCCTCTTTTAATTCGATCTCCTTCACGTACTTTTATAAGTGAAAGATGACCAAAGGTGCTGGAAAGGCCATTACTATATTCAATAAAAACAAATTTTCCAAAAGATGCTCCGGTGCAAGTTAAATCCGTATCGCCTATGCCTAAAACTACGCCATCCGACATAGCCATAACGGAAGTACCAATGGATGCGCGAAAATCTACTCCATTGTGAGTTCCAGAGGCATAAAGACGTTTAGAGTCAACAGTTTTACCAAAAAGTTGAGTTACATATATTTTTTCGAGCGGCCAACTCAAAACTCCAGCCTTGGGCAACTTGGACGGATCGAGAATAAATTGCAGTTGCGCTTCATAATCGCGCAATTCTTTTTCAAACGCATCTCTCTGGGCAATTCTATCTTTTAAGAGTTTTTGATAATTAGCTTCATTGTTCTTTGTTTGTTTTAAAAGTTTG
This sequence comes from Candidatus Nomurabacteria bacterium RIFCSPHIGHO2_01_FULL_36_23, assembly GCA_001786745.1. Classification (GTDB taxonomy): domain Bacteria; phylum Patescibacteriota; class Minisyncoccia; order Phycocordibacterales; family UBA9973; genus UBA9973. The sequence continues at coordinate 17,760 of MFTF01000012.1, forward strand.
TTTTTTTCATTGGTATTTTGCGCCACTATTTTTTGCTGATCGGAAAGCTTAGACTTAAGGGTATTTAGTTCGTTTTTCACACTGATAGTTTCTTTTTTAGTATCTTCTAGTTCGCCTTTTATTTGCTTTAACTCAAGTATTTTTTCTCTAATTTTATTGCGAACAGTAACTATGTTATCTATATCATTCCATATGATGGTAAAATCATTTTCTGATAATATAGTTTCCAAAATGCTATTTTGTTCAAATTCATTGGTCTTTTTAATGCCAAGAGAAATAGAATCTATGTTGTTGGAAATGGAATTTTCTTTACTGCCTATATCAGAACTTAAACTCTGTATTTTGATATTTGTTTTATCAATTTTTTTTTGAGTTACATTTATATCAGCAATTAATTTTTTTCTAGTTAAATCAAGTTCTTTCAATGCGCCGCTTAAAGAACTTTTTTGTTTTTCTAAATTATTAAGCTCTATTTGATAAGACGCTATTTCCTGTTCTAGTTTGACAATATCAGAATCTTTTTGATCAATTTTATTTTGAAGCTCTTGGGCCGTTTGCGCAGAAGAAAAAGCAAGTGGAATTGCCAAAACTGCCAAAATAATTAACGCGCTAAATTGCTTTTTTAAGTCTGTATATTGTTTCATCTTTTCCTAAAATTTCAGCGATTACAAAAGGGTCGGGGGATGTGTCCATGCCGGATAGCGCGTAACGGATTGGATGAAGCACTTCTCCCCTACTGCCCACGCTGTCAGCTGTTTTCACTAAGATAACGTTAATATTTTCTTTCGTAAATTTTTCTTTGGGTAAATTTTCCAAATTTCGTATTGCTAATTTTAAATTTTTCGCAATCCGTTCCGGGGAAATATTTTTATAAATAAGTTTTTCTTTTGCGTATTTTGGCTGTTTGAAAAAAAAATCTAACTCCCCTCTTGCGACCATATCTTTAATATCGCCCCATTTTGAAATCCGCTCAAGGATAATGAAGACAAGCTTTGGATTGCGCATATTTTCTGGCAACCATTTTAAAATATTTTTTTCTATTTCTTCTGGAGAAAGTAATTTTATATGCTCTTTATTTATCCAGTCTAGTTTTTTTATATTAAATATTCCCCCGCTTTTTTGTATTTTTTTAAAACTGAATTCTTTCAATAATTCTTCCAGGGTAAATATTTCTTGATTATTGCCGGGATTCCAGCCAATAAGTGCTAGAAAATTCAATATAGCTTCGGGTAAATAACTCATTTCTTTGTATTCTAAAACAGAAAGAGCTCCATGTCTTTTTGAAAGCTTAGATTTATCGGGAGAAAGTATAAGTGGAATATGAGCATATTGAGGTCTTGCGGCTCCCAGCGCTTCTAAAATTAAAATCTGCCTTGGGGTATTGGAAATATGGTCTTGTCCTCGAATGATATGAGTGACAGCCATTTCTATATCATCCACCACCACGGCAAAATGATAAAGTGGCGTATCTAAATCTTTCGCGATAACAAAATCTTGAAGATCAGTCGTATCAAATTCTATCTCTCCTAAAACCAAGTCATTAAATTTAATTTTTTTATTTGGGTTCTTAAATCTTATAACCTCTCCTCTATCCCCTTCTTTTTTGGGTTCTTCTTGAGAAACATAAGCTATTTTTTGGTTGATTAATTTTTTCAAATGTTTTTTATAAATCTCAGTTCTTTCAGATTGTCTATAAAATTCTTCATAGGGCATTTTTAACCACTTAAGAGATTCAATAATATTGTCTTCAAATTCTTTTTTTGATCTTTCTTTGTCCGTATCCTCAATTCTTAATATAAATTTTCCACCATTTTGTTTAGCATATAAATAGTTAAAAAGAGCGGTTCGAGCAGACCCTATATGAAATAACCCTGTCGGAGACGGTGGCATTCTTGTAACGACTTTTTGAGACATAATGCTATTTTAGCATTTAATTTAATTTATTTCTATTTTATTTCTCGTGGCTCAAGGCGATATCCACCAGTTCGCGAGCGATTTTCATCGCGGCGCCGGGCTTATTGAAAGTCTTTGCATTTTGCGCCATAATTTCATGACTTGCCTTATCCCCTATTATTCTTTCAATCTCTGAACTTAAAATGTTCGCAGTCATATTCATTTCTTCTATCACATTACAAGCTCCGGCGCGCGCATAATTGAAAGCATTTTTCTTGGCATGATTAGCATTTGATTCGGTGAATGGAACTAAGATTGATGGCACACCCCAAGACGCTATTTCAAATAAAGTTGACCCCGCTCGAGAAATGACAATAGTGGCTACACCAGCGGCCATTTTTATTTGTAAAGAATTTAAATAAGCAATTGATAAATATCTTAATTTGTATTGATTATCAGTCAGCACAACTTCTGCTCTGCCTGTAACCATTTTAAAATTATTGACGCCAGTCTGATGAATGATTTGATAATTTTTTATTAATCTTGGCAACGCGTCTAAGATAGTATTATTTATAAGCTCCGCGCCCTGAGAACCTCCGATAATTAAAATAACCGGTAAATTTGATTCTAGTTTAAAATATTCAAGCGCTTCTCTCCGCGGAGCAGGATGTTCTATCTCAGCCCTTATCGGTTGTCCCGTCCAGGCAACTTTTTGGGATGGAAAATAATCTGCCGCTTCTAAAAAAGAAACAGCGATTTTTTTCGCAAAATACCCAGCCCATTTATTTACTCGTCCGGGCGCAGAATCTGATTCATGAATTAAAATAGGAATACGTAAAAATCTGGCGGCAAAAATGGTTGGAAATGACGCATATCCTCCCTTGCCAAAAACAACATCCGGATAAATTGAAAACATTTTAAAAACCGCATTTATTATGCCGAAAAATATTTTAAAAACATCAAAAAAATTTCTAAAAGAAAAATAAGTACGCATTTTTCCAGTACTTATTTCTTCATATAAAAACCCATTTTCAAACAATATTTCTTTATCATAGGGACTATCGGAAATATAATAGAGCTTGGCTCCTATTATATTTTCATGATCTATTATTTCATTAACTTTTTGGGCAACAGCGATAATCGGATAAAAATGCCCGCCTGTCCCACCGCCTGTAAAAACTATTTTCATATGTTAATTTTTATTATATTTTGATACCTGAAACACAATGCCCATCGTCATTAGATATACCATCAACGCAGTACCCCCATGACTCATGAAAACCAATGGTACTCCAGTCAACGGAAAAACTCCGGCAACAGAAGCAATGTGCATAAATGATTGCGCTGTAATCATTATAACAATCCCAGAAACCAAAAGTCCACTAAATAAATCGGGGGAATTATTGGCAATACGAAACCCGCGTAAAATAAAAAGAATAAAAAGAAATATTACCGCAAATGCTCCAACAAAACCCAGTTCTTCACCCAAAACAGCAAAAATAGAATCTCCTTGCGGTTCTGGAAGATAACTGAATTTTTGAATGCTTTGACCAAATCCTCTGCCGAAAATCCCGCCACTGCCCAACGCAATCAATGATTGTTGAATTTGGTAAGAAGACCCTCTGGGATCAGAGGACGGATCAATAAAAGTTTTTACTCGCTCTCGTAAATAGGGAGTAAAATAAATAAAAGACCCCAGAACTAATGTTATTCCCACACCAATGCCTAAAATATATTTCACAGGAACACCTGAAATAAAAAGCATCAATATTCCAGTCACCGTAATTAAAATAAAACTCTTAGTATCTGGCTGTTTGAGTAAAACTAAAGCGATTATTGTCAGCATTATAAAAAGCGGCAAAATCCTAAATTTAAAATCCTTGACTCTGTTTTTAGCCCAAGATAACCAGGCCGCAAAATAAATCACGAATCCAAATTTTAAAAACTCCACTGGCTGAAAAGAAAAACCTCCAAATTGTATCCATCTTTCTGCTCCGCCATGGCTCCATCCCAAAGAAGGAATAAAAACTGAAGTCGTGAGGAGTATTGAGCCCAAAAAAATTAAAAAGGAGTATTTGCGCCAAAATTTGTAATTTATTTTTAAGCAAAAATACATACCAACTAATCCCAAACCAAGACCTAGAATTAATTGATTAAAAAGAACTGAATAAAAAATTTTTCCATTCTTAACCAAAATTCCCAAGGATGCGGAAATAAACATGCTAACGCCAATGACAACCAGCAGAAATACAATTATTAGAAAAAATCTGTCTATTTTTTTTTCTCGCATATTTATCGGCTTATGATTGCTAAAATTATTCCAATAATGGCAAAGACAATTGAAAGAACCCAATAACGCATTGTGATTTTATAACGTGACCAACCGATAACTTCAAAATGATGGTGTAGGGGCGCTACCCGAAAGACTCTTTTGCCATTTCTTAATTTTTTTGAAATCATTTGAATAATATCAGAGAATGAAGTGATAACAAGAGGCAAAGCCACAATAGGCAAGATTAAAACCGAATCAGTCAAGAATGCCAGTGCCGCCAAAGTTATCGTAAGTCCCATAATACCGGTTTCGCCCATATAAAATCTAGCCGGCGGAATATTAAACCAGAGAAAGGCCAAGGTAACTCCAGTGATAACTCCCGAAAAAGTGGCAATATCTATTTGATTATTGGCAAAAGCTATCGCCGAATAGGCGGCAAAAATAGACGCAAAAACTCCGCCGGAAAGCCCGTCTATTCCGTCAATTACTCCGCCGGAAAAAGTCGCGAGCGCAACTATTATGAAAAATGGAATTATCAAAACACCCAAATATATTTCCCCGCCAAAGGGAATATGCATTGAAGTCATTTCTAATTTATAAAAAAACCAAAACCCGATTAAAAGAGAAATGGATGTTACTAGAAAAATTTTCCATATACGCCAAGATTTATCGTCGCGAGCAAAACGTCCGTTGCCATAAATTTGAATAAGGTCATCCCAAAGTCCGATCAGCGACCCCAAAAGAAGCGTAAAAAGAGGTATTAGAGTCTGATTGCGACTTAAAAAATTCATTTTTTCTGTAGCGATAGAAGGAAAAAAAATTGACACCAAATAAAAAATAAGTGTCGTGAAAAGGGCGGAAATCCAGATTATTATTCCACCCACGCGCGGCGTATTAAGTTCTTCTTTGTGATTATGTATTTTAGAAAAGTCTGGGGCAATTGTATTTATGTTTCTAGAATATTTTTTCCACATTTTGTATTTATAGAAAAAATATGTGGCGACTGGCGTCAAAAAAAGTCCTAAAAAAAAGGCAAAAGCCGTTGGCAGGAAGATTTTAACTAAATTCAAATACATAGTTAAATTATAGCATTTTTTGATTAAAATACATCAATATGTTATTGTTTTCAAGTGGAAAAAACGCAAAAAATCATTTGGAAATTCATATTGTCTTTAATAATGCTTGTTTTAGTGTTTTTTGTTTTCGTACCCTATTTCACTTCAGATTTTTTAGATTTAAGGCAAAAACGAGAGAATGAAGAGAATTATCAAAAATTTCTAAAAGAAGAATTGGTAAAAAAAGAAGCGGAGATAAAAGAAGAGCAAAAAATTTTTTTAATGGGCAAGTTTGACCCGGCTATAAGAGAAAATTTTATCTTAATACCACCGGAATATACGGTAGGTGAAAACAAAATGTATTTAAGAAAAGAAACGTATGAGGCATATTTACAAATGCGGAATGCGGCGATTGTTGATGGTATAAATTTAAAAATCGCTTCAGCCACTAGAAATTTTGATTATCAAAAAAATCTTTGGAATAATAAATGGACTGGAATTACGATTGTTGATGGGCAAGATTTGTCAAAAAGCATTCCCGGGGAGCAAGAGAGATTTAAAAAAATATTAGAATACAGCGCCGTGCCCGGAACATCCAGGCATCACTGGGGCACAGACATAGACATAAATGATGCAAATCCTTCATATTTTGACAAAGAAAAAGGTGAAAAAGAATATGATTGGTTGATAAAAAACGCTTCTTTCTTCGGATTTTGCCAAACTTATAATTTAAAAAATACGGGAAGAGTTATAGGCTATAATGAAGAAAAATGGCATTGGTCCTATTTACCTCTCGCTAGAACTCTAACGCAAGAATATAAAAATTTAATTAAAGATGAAAATATAAATGGATTTTTAGGAGATGAATACGTAGCTGGACAAGATTTGATTAATAATTACGTACTTAGTATTAATCCGAATTGTATTTAGCATTAGTGCGCGACCGCTTCTTATTGCTAAATTAGTAATCAATATACTTCCTGCTGATAACATTTTTCGCAATACACTGTCTCCGGTCTCTCTGGAGAATATGAGGTTTCAAATTCCACTTTACACTTCCCTGCTCCATGAAAATGATTTATTTTGCTTTGCCCGTCGTAGCTTTGCGAAGTCGGGTCGCACATGCACTTTCGATGCCAAAGTTTAAATGGATTTCTTCGCGCAACTCTTGCCGTATGACGACAATAGAAACAACGTTTGGGAATTGGAATCTGCATTTTTCTGTAAAAAATCAATTCATTGGGAACGATTTTGTAATTTCTTTTACATTCAATACAGGCAAAAACTTCTTTCGGCTCAATGGTAAAGTCTTGCTTGCAATTTTGACATATTTTCGTTTCGCTTCGCATAATTTTACTTTACTTATAAATCTGCGATAGCAGAGTTATAAGTATTTAGTTAAATACTATTTTCTTTTTTCATTTCTTCCATCAAATTTTGGGCTACGATTTCGATCTCTTTACGAACTTTTCCATAATCGGGTAACTCTTCAATGGATTTTATACCCATATAAGACATTAATTCAAAACTTGGTTTATAGATATAACGTCTGCTATCTTTGCTGTCGGTTTCTCTCTCTATCAATCCACGAACGGACAAAGCGCGCAGAGTAAAACTTGAATTTACACCCCTGATATAATCAATCTCCGCTCTACTCACTCCGTTTTTATAAAGAACAATAGACAATGTTTCCAAGCTGGCTTTGGAAAGTTCTTTATTTAATTCTTCTTTTTGCAAAGCTTCAAAAAGTTTAGAGAGTTCAGGCGGAGTTCCTAAAGTAATCTCCCCGCCTGCATCGCTATGCGAAGCATTGCGGGCAGGATTGTTTTTCTCTAATAACACTATTCCTCTATTCTCTAAATTATTTTTTAAATTAAAAACAGCATCTTTTATTTCCTTTGTTGAAACTTTCAAAATATCTTCTAGTTTTTTAAAAGACACTGGCTCCCCTTTCCAAAATAGTATCGCCTCAATTTTTGACTCCAAATTAATCATGATTTTCAGTCATTTTTTCAATAATAATATCAGAAAAATCACTTTCTTGCATAACATGAATTATTCCCTGTCGAACAAGTTCTAATATAGCAAGAAAACCCACAATTGCAGTCACCCTTTCTTCGCGAGTTTTGATTTTGCCGCTAAAATTTTTAAAACTCGTTTGCAAAGAATTTTTTATTCTCTCGGTTAATTTTTCAATCATTTCTTCAATACTGACGACTTTTTTCACTTCCACTTCAGGTAAAAATACTTTTTTGGGCATTGAGCCCAAAACACCCCGAGCGAAACTCATCATATTTTTTTTGGTAATCTGATCATCCGGCAAAAACATCAAAGTTGTGTGGCCCCAAGCTCGTAGTTCATTTCTTCGTTCAAGTGGCGTAAAAATTATTTTCTTGCCAAAATTATTTTTAATATTAACTCCAAGTTTAGTGAAGAGCTCATACAATCTTAATCTTTCTTCCAAATTATGTATATCCCCCTCTTCTTCGTCGGTTAAATTTAAATTCGGCAGAAGTGATTTTGATTTAATTAGAATAAGAGTTGATGCCACCAAAATAAAACTGGAAATTTTGTCTGGGTGAAGACTGCCCAACTTATTCATGTAATTAAGATAATCTTCCGTTACGGCTACAAGCGAGACATCATTTATAAAAAGCTTGCGTTTTTCTATTAAACCCAAAAGCAGTCCAAACGGCCCTTCAAAACCCGTCATTTTTATTTGGTAAGTGTCTCCTTCCACTTTTCTATATTAGCATTTTTTACAGAAAAAGATATACTGAAAAAATGAAATCTAAAAGTGTTCGCCTGTCTAAAAACGCTATTCCAATAAAATATGACATTCAGCTTCAACCAGATTTGGAAAATTTTACTTTTGAGGGCATCGAAACAATAACGCTTTCTGTCCTTGAAAAAACAAAAATATTAACTCTTCACTCTAAAGAGTTAGAAATAGAAACAGCCCACATGTCTGACATGTGGGGAAAAATCTCTTACAATGAAAAGTTAGAAACTGCGAGTTTTTTATTTCCTAAAATTATCAGGGCTGGCAAAACAAAATTGACTCTTGTGTTTAAGGGAATTTTGAACGATAAAATGCGCGGATTTTATCGTAGTCGATATACTGTTGGAGAAAAAGAGTATCATCTAGCCACAACACAGTTTGAAGCCACCGATGCGCGACGAGCCTTTCCCTGTTTTGACGAACCAGCGCAAAAAGCGATTTTTCATGTTTCGCTCATTGTGCCGAAAGGCAAAATCGCTATTTCAAATACATTGCCAATTTCTGTTGCAGAACATAGCGCGGGCTTTGAAATTATAAAGTTTTTGCCAACGCCCAAAATGTCCACCTATCTGCTCGCGTTTATTATTGGTGATTTTGAATATATTGAATCCTATACAAAAAATAAAACAAAAAACGGCATACGAGTCCGTGTCTTCACCACTCCCGGCAAAAAACATCAGGCAAAATTTGCCCTTAATTGCGCGGTAAAAACTTTAGAATTCTACGAAAAATATTTTGATATTGCCTACCCATTGCCAGTATTGGATATGATAGCCATACCGGATTTCACATCCGGAGCAATGGAAAACTGGGGCGCTATCACTTATCGTGAGAGTGCGCTTTTGGTTGACAAAAATCATTCTTCCGCCTCCAATAAGCAATGGGTGACGCTGGTCGTCGCGCATGAAATAGCCCATCAGTGGTTCGGCAATTTAGTGACGATGGAATGGTGGACACATTTATGGCTTAATGAAGGCTTTGCTTCTTATATAGAATATCTCGCTATAGATAAACTTTTTCCCAAGTGGGATATTTGGACGCAATTCTCCATCAAAGAACTTGGGGTTGCGTTGCAACTGGACTCGCTTTTTCATACGCATCCTATTGAAATACCGGTGCATCATCCGGATGAAATCGGCGAGATATTTGACGAAGTGTCATATTCCAAGGGCGCTTCCATCATCCGCATGCTGGCAGATTATTTAGGTGAGAAAGATTTTAGAAATGGCTTGCGATATTATTTGAAAAAACATAGTTATAAAAATACTGAGACATTGCATCTCTGGCAAGCTTTTGAAAAAGTTTCTGGAAAACCTGTCGCTAAAATAATGCATAATTGGACGAGCAAGCCCGGTTATCCGGTCGTGAAAGTTGAAATAAAAAATAATCAATTGTCATTGTCGCAGGAAAGATTTTTCACGAGCCCAATATCAGCTAAAAAAGTTAAAAATAAAACCAAATGGGAAATTCCGATAACTTTTAAGAAAAACAAGGTAAATTTTGGTGAAACTGGATTCTTTAGAACGGCTTATTCAAAAGAATTATTAGAAAAACTTCGTGAACCCATAAAGAACAAGAAATTAAGTGCCCGAGACCGACTGGGCATTATTAGAGATCTTTTTGCGCTTGCTGAATCGGGCGATATACCGACGACGGATGCTTTAGAATTTTTATCGGCTTATAAGAAAGAAGATAATTACACCGTCTGGGTTGAAATTGCTACCGGTTTGGCCCGGCTTGAACAATTGCTTATAAAAAGTAATGTTCAAAATAATCTTAATGCACTTATTGTTGATTTATTCTCCCCTACTTTTAAACGTCTCGGCTGGACGACAAAAAAGGGAGAATTGCATACGGATACCCTTTTGCGTTCGCTTACAATTTCGCGCGCCGGACATTCAGGTGATGAAAAAATAATAGATCAAGCTAGGAAAAAATTTATATTATTACAGAAAAACAAACACATAAATCCGGATATTCGCGGAGCAATATATTCTGTCGTTGCAACTTGGGGTGAGGTGGAGGAATATAAAACTTTGATAAAAAAATATAAAAAAGAAACTTTGCATGAAGAGAAGAACAGAATTGGGAACGCCCTAGGTGACTTTTTCAATACTAAAATTCTTAAGAACACTTGTAAATTCGCAATGTCTCAAAATGTTCGCGCACAAGACGCTGTCGGCATCATTTCATCCGTAGGGGCAAATCCGTTCGGCCGAGATATTTGGTGGAATTTTGTTCAAAAAAATTGGAAAACTCTTGTCTCGCGCTATGGCGATGGTGGGCACACTTTGGCACAACTGGTCAACGCCATATCAGGTAGCGCGGAAGAAAAACATTTAAAATCTTTCAAAAAATTCTTCGCAAACCACGACGCCCCCGGCGCCCAGCGCGCCATTGAACAAGTTCTAGAACGACTAGAGGGCAACATCGCCTGGCTTAAAAGAGATGGGAAAAAGATAGAGGGGTTTTTGAAAGATCTGGTTTAAAATTAAAATCCAAGATCTTCATTTACCAATATCATTCTTACTTTTCTCTTCATTATCGGATTCTCGCCATTAAAGATGACAATCTTTTTTGGCTCAGTGCCAACGCCATATTTTTCTTTCATATGTTTATCTTCAAGCGGTATTACATGCTCCATTAGACGCGCCATAGCATCTGACAGAGTTGGAACAATTTTTTTTGTGCTAACTACAAAAATAAGATTGGGGGAAGTAAAGACAATGTGAGGCAATTGACTGCCAGTATTGGAGGCAACAATGAACTCACTTGTCTCCGCCAGGGCGTGCACACTACCTAAATAATAATCAGATAGTACGGCTTGTTTCCTAAGCAACGTCTGTTTAGCAGAATCTTTTTCCGCAATTATTGCTTCGTGCAGATTGTTCCAGTCGTGCCCTCCTCCATTAAGATAATCAATGAAACCTATCTGCTCGAGCGTAACCGAGGCGCCGTTCATTATCGATGCGCCTTTGGGAATGAGCTCTTTTATCTTTATAAGCGCCTCAGAGCCATTTTCTACCATAAACGCTTCAACACTCCTCGCGCCGAGAGTTTCAATAACTTTTTGAATAACTTCTTTTGTTGCTAATTCTTCGTACTTCATAATAATTTAATTATATCATGCTTTTGAAATACTGCTTTTTGTAGGGGTTTTGAAGCTGACGAGCTGAAAATTTCAGAATTTTTTAAGCTTCAAAAAATTCGTATCGAAGAAAAGCAGTATTTCAAAAGCTACTTCCACTCAAATTCTCTTCCAAAATGTCCCCATAGAGAAGTATCGGCAAATTTTACTTTATCTAATTTTAAATATTCACGAATTCCTTTTGGACTCAAATCGTAACCCGTAATTTGTTCTTCTTTGCCATCTATTATGGCCACAGCCATTACCGGATCCGACTTCCCTATGGCATAAGCGAGCTTGGTATATACTTCTTTGGCTTTTCGTTTTTCCAGTAGTTCCACAGCAATTCTACGGGCCATATAGGCCCCAGACCGATCAACTTTCGTATAATCTTTTCCAGAAAATGAACCTCCGCCGACAGGTATTTCCGGCCCATAGTTGTCTATGATTAATTTCCTGCCAGAAAGCCCAGTATCCACGTCAAATCCACCTTGATGCCACTCACCGGCCGGATTTATTAAATATTCCTTAGCTGTAATTATGCTCTGCACAAGTTTTAAAAGTTCACCATTTTTAGTATTTTGAAAACTGGCGACAATGGTTTCTATTTTTCCATTTTTTGTTGTAACCTGCACCTTACCGTCAAACGGATACACTTTATAAATTTTTTTACAAAGATCCCGCGCTAGAATATATTCAAGCGGTAAAAATTCTTCCGTTTCGGCTGTGGCATATCCCTTCATAATTCCTTGATCTCCTGCCCCGCCAATATCCACCCCTTGAGCAATTTCTCTGCTTTGCAAAACTATATTTATAATAACTTTATAATCTTGACCTACAATACTTTTTACTAAATTTTCTACATCAGGTTTGGTCTGTGACGTTACTTCGCCATTTACAGTTATTAAATTATGCCCGCCCATGACTTCAATCGCTACCCGGCTTTCTTTATCATCTTCCAGATAAGCGTCCAAAATACTATCCGCGATGAAGTCGCAAATTTTGTCGGGATGTTTGGGGCTCACAAATTCGGCAGTTTTGGTCATATGATTTATAATTATAGATATATCATAGCAGGTGAAATGTAAAAAACAATATAGTTTTTTGACTCGTCCCCTTTTTTAATTTACATAACTGACGCTATAGCGTGATTGTAGTAAATAATAAAAAATTTAATAAGCGCACTGCGCATCGATTTTTGCCGCAAGAATAAAATCGTTTTCGGAGAGACCGCCGATGGCGTGCGTGGAAAGTTTTAGCAAAACTTTGTTGTAGTGTATGTGAATATCCGGATGATGACCTTCTCTTTCTGCAATCTCTGCCACATTATTTACAAAATTAATCGCTCCGATAAAATCTTTGAACTTATATTCTTTGGAGATTTGTTTAACATCTTCGCTCAAAGTCCACTCGGAAACCTGTGCTATGTATTCCATGGCACTCGCACGGTCAAGTAGCTTGATTCCCCTCCCTTCGCAAGCAACACACATTTTCTTAAGTAAATTGTTTTTACTCATTTTTATATTTTAACATTAATTTTAATTAAACCCAATTATTTACTAATGTAAGAAAATTTAATTAAAAAGTTTTCCACACCCCTATTATCTACTTTACTTGACTAAAGTACTTTAGTTTGCTAAAGTAGCAGTATGAGTAAAGGAATGAATAAAAATACATCAATTAGAGTTGTTAAACTGATTGAAGGAATAGGCCCAAAAATCGACTGGAATACAAAGACAAATAAACAACTCGTGGACGCTGTGTTAGCTATTAAAAATGCTGATGAAGCAAAGCGCTTCTTGCGTGACCTGATGACTGAAAGTGAGATTGAAGAATTCGCCAATCGTCTTGAGACTGCTCGCCTACTCGTGGGGGATGTACAATATAATACCATTATTCAAAATACTGGCCTTTCTTCCACAACTATCGCCCGAATATCAAAATGGCTTAAGGGCTCGCTCGGTGGCTATCGTCTTATCCTCGCTCGTCTTTCGAACCATCATCACAACCGTCCTAAACTTGGGAAAGGGTTGTCTTTGAGTTGATATTTATTTTATAATTATTTTTCGAAACCAACCCCTTCTCAAGTTTGAGAAGGGGTTTAAATTTGTTCTTTGAAAGGAAGGAAAACCAATGATCGTCAAAGTAAATTGCATTCAACCTGACTTTACAAAACAGGGCGGGTTGATACCAGTGATCATCCAAAAACACAACCAAGAGCAGAGAGGCGAAGTTTTGATGCTTGCCTATTCTAATAGTGAGGCCTATAATCTGACCAAAAAAACTGGATTAGTTCACTTCTGGTCACGTTCCAGAAAAAAACTCTGGAAGAAAGGAGAAACGTCTGGCAATCTATTGGTAGTAAGACAGATTTGGATGGATTGTGATCAAGACACTCTACTCTACGTAGTTACTCCAAGGGGAACAGTATGTCATTTAGAAAAAAGTAGCTGTTTTTCCCAAGTTACTTATGTGGCGGGGGAAGAAATCGGGACAGTCTATACCACCTAAACTGGAATGAGAATTGCAGACCCGTATGAGCAATCATGCGGGTGGAAGCAGATATCGGCAACAGAGAGGGTTGAAGTGAGATCAATAAGTATGGCAACCCATGACCGTTTTATGGTGTGGTCTCAGCACCCCACCAGATAGAGGTAGTGAAAAGTTGCTCGGAGTAACAAGGGGTAGAATTGTCTGAACAACAATCTGCCCCTTCAATATTTCTATTCTATAATTCTATAGAATATTAGAATACTATTTTAAGTATGCGCGTCGATTTTGGCCGCAAGAATGAAATCATTTACGGCACGCATCTTTTCCTCAATAAATTACTCATTAATTTTTTATTTAATTAAACCAAGTTCAAGCGCGGCTAAAGTCGCCTGGCCTCCGACATGAATTCTCTCTTTGGCTTGTTTTAAATTATTAACGGTCAGAATCCCAAAACCGACAGGGATATTATCTTCAATCATAACTTTTAAAACTCCCCCTTGCGCCATCTTACAGATATAATCAAAATGCGGAGTATCTCCGCGAATAATGCATCCAAGCGCGACCAAAAAGTCATATTTTTTACTGAGCGCCATTTTGTGCAGAGCGAAAGGAATCTCAAATGCCCCAGAGACATGGATAATTCTGATATTCTTTATCTTTACTTTACATTTTTTAAGATCAACCAGAGCATCGCTTAAAAGCTTTTCCGTGATTTCACCATTCCACCGAGCCACGACAATGCCAGCTTTTAATTTGCTTCCGTCAAAATATTTTTTATTTTTATTTTTTGTTTGCATATGCATATTTAGCAAGTATGTCAAATTCTAAATTTACCATATCTCCTTTTTTTTTATATTTTAAATTCGTATGTTTCAGAGTGTACGGAATAATTTTCACAATAAAAGAATTATGTAAAACTTTAACGACTGTCAGACTAATCCCCTCTACCGCAACCGACCCTTTGTAAATTAAAAATTTCTTTAAATTTTTGGCCGGCCCGCCTGCAACGCTATGCGTAGCATTGCGGGCAGGTATTTTTATTTCAAACACTTGCGAATTTTCTTCCTTTTTTATACTAATAATTTTGCCTTTTCCGTCAATATGTCCAAGCACCATGTGACCATTTAGTCTATCGTCGAAACGTATTGAACGTTCAATATTTACTGTATCATCTTTTTTCAAAAAATTTAAATTGGAAAGTTTGAGAGTTTCCGGCATATATTCAAAAAAGATATTTTTACCTGTTTTATTTACCGTAGAACAAATACCGTTGATACTTATGCTTTCTCCTAATTTTATTTTTCCTAAATTATTTAAAATTGTTAAAGAAATACCGCTTTTATGAGATGTTATGTTTTTTACTTTTGCAGTTTTAGAAATTATGCCTGTGAACATTTTTTTATATCTTTTTTAATCTGCGCGATAAGTTTTTTCTCTGTTTTAAATTTTTTGAATTTTCTCAAAAATTCTTTTATTTCAAGAATTACTTTTTTCCTATATGCATCTCCGTTATATCTTATTAGGTGAGCTTCGATCTTTCTATTGGGACCAACGACAATCCCCGCCCGATATTTTATATCATCCAAAACTGCTATTCCGACATAAATTCCGTCCGGAGGAAATTCTTTCGTTTCTGCATCTAAGTTTACAGTGGGAAATCCTAATTTTTTACCATATCCATCGCCCTTTATAACCTTACCGGAAATTATGTAATGCATTAAAAAATTATTTTACTAATTTTATTCCCAATTCTTTCAATTGCTTTTCCTCTAAAGGTTTTGGCGCGTTCATCACAGCCGTTTTTCCACCTCTCGTCATTGGAAAAGCTACAACTTCGCGGAGATATGATTCACCTGTAAAATTCATTAGATTGCGCTCCACTCCAAGACCAATGCCCCCGTGAGGAGGCACACCATATGTAAATGCCTTAAGCATATGACCAATTCTATCTTCTATTTCTTTTTCAGAATATCCCATAACTTTATATGTAGCTTTTAAAATTTCTGGTTTGTGGGCGCGAATCGAACCCCCGCCGGATTCATAACCATTACACACTAAATCATATTGAGTGGTTAAAATATTTTTTATATTCTCACCCTTTATAAGCCACTCTACATGCTCTGGTATTGGCATAGAAAAGGGATTGTGGGTAAAAGTCCATTTTCCATTGTCTATTTTTTCAAAAAATGGAAAATTCACTACCCATGCATACGCGAGTATATTTTTATTCTTTTTTTCTTCTTCGGTACGCATATCAAATTTATCGGCTCCGTATTTTTCTATTGATTCCTTGTGGGTAATTCTCGGGAATGGTTTTTGCTTTATGGTAAAACCCATGGATTCTACTACCGTAGTCATCATCTCTTCTATAAGATTCATAACGTCTTCCATCTCCACAAAAGACATTTCTACATCTACTTGAGTATGTTCAAATCCTCTGTCGGCTCGAAGATCTTCGTCCCTTAAAGCGCGCGCAATCTGAAAATATTTTTCAAAACCGCCTGTCATCAATAATTGTTTATACTGCTGTGGAGATTGAGGCAAGGCATAAAAATTTCCAGGATTAAGACGAGACGGCACAACAAAATCCCTTGAACCCTCCGGAGTAGATTCCGTCAAAAGCGGAGTTTCTATTTCTGTAAACATTTTAGAAAATAAAAATTCTCTAACCTTTTTTACAAACTCGCTTCTCATTCTTATGTTTTTTTGCATTCGTTCTGAACGCAAATCAAGATAACGATAAGCCAAGCGTGTTTCTTCATTTATTCCACTGGTATCATTTGTAATATCAAATGGAAGTGTTTCTGATTTATTTAAGATTTCAATATTTGTCACTTCTAGCTCTACTTCCCCATTCAGTATCCCCGCTTTTACATTTTTATCTGGACGCTTATTCACAATGCCGATAATTTTTAAAACCCACTCCGGCCTAATTTCTTTCGCAACCTCCATTACCTCCTTTCTGTTTGGTATGACAATAGCCTGCGCCTTGCCCGTCATATCGCGCATATCAAAAAACACCATTTTCCCCTGATCTCTTCTCACATCCACCCATCCGGCGATAGTCACTTCTTTCCCCACGTGATCTTTTAAATCTTTAATATAAATACGATTTTTCATCTCAAGTATTTTATCATAAATTAAAAAAGAAAAATAGCTAACTCATCAATCCCAATTTCATCAACCTAGAACGTATGCCCCAGTTTTTAAAATATTTAACGCCTGTTCTTGAGTCATAGTTAAAATATTCTTCCATTGATAATTTCGTATACTATCCGACGATGAGCAATTGCAAAAATTTTTATTTTATTGTCTTCTATACGAAAAATTATCCTATAATCACCAACTCGCAACTTAAAATAATTCTTGAGCGATTTTCGTAGCGGTTTTCCATATAAGTCTGGTTCACTTGCCAATTTTGTCTCAAAAGCTTGTTTTATGCG
Source organism: Candidatus Nomurabacteria bacterium RIFCSPHIGHO2_01_FULL_36_23 (assembly GCA_001786745.1). Taxonomy (GTDB): domain Bacteria; phylum Patescibacteriota; class Minisyncoccia; order Phycocordibacterales; family UBA9973; genus UBA9973. The sequence goes on from MFTF01000012.1 coordinate 34,825, forward strand.
AACTTTGTACGAACCTGATATCTTGGGAATATCAATTTTTACAACCTTATCTACATATATGATTTCATAGGTCATGCAATATCTATGCCCATGTTTGTTTGTGAGTTAAAAAACGAGCATTTTTTGTGTCACGCTCACTCGCCATTTTATCAAAAGCAATATCTTCTTCAATTTCAAGAGCAAGCCCCAAAAGATACACCGCTTTCGTAGCCTGTGGCATATTGTCACGCTTAGCAATACGAGAAAGCATTGTATCCAAACTCGATGATAAAGAAATATTTATCCTTTTTTTTATTGTTGTCATGTAAATAGTGTATCAAAAGTGTATCACCTTTGTCAAATAGTTTATGTGGATAAATAAAAACAACGAGCAACATTTCCTCCTTTCGGATGTTGCTCGTTGTTTGAGAGTTAATCAGGACTCTCATCCTGTTGCTCGGGTAGCGCCGAATCGACAATTTTCTTAGAAATGTGCAAAATTGTAAAAACGGCCGGCACCAAAAACCTCTTTGCAAATAACATCTACCACAACCGGCGCTTTGTCGGGGTTCTCCCTTGTCCAGTCGTTGGAAGATAGCGCTCTAGCCAATCGTTCTCCAAACTTTTCTAGAGTATCTGCTTCTCTAAAAAACATTGCGCTTGCAGAGGCAATAACAGTTGCCTCTTTTACTTCTCCCGAGGACCTGTTAGTTTCTGTGACCTCCATCCTAAATAAGAGGATACATTTCTCATCGGTATACCAATCAAGTAATCCTGATTTGTATTCTTCTGTCTGATGCGATTCGTATTTCTCGGTTTGTCCCATTTCTTTTTCTCCCTTCCAAAGAACTAAATTCTGACCTCTATAAGAGACCAGTTGGAGGAGTCAAAATGTTATAAAAATTACTTCGGCACCTTGAAACAAGTCTCTTTTGAAAAGTTGCAATAGCCGTGATAATAAAAATTGATTTTTTGAAAAGTTTTGATATTCATAAATTTAAATGAAACAAAAAAACCGCTCTGTGGGCGGTCTTTTGTGCTTGGTTTTAGTAAATTAATTAGCAAAAAGAAGACCGTCCTATTGGGCAGGTGTAATAGTTCACAGAAAATTTAACTAATAAATTCATGCTTTTATAATAGCATAATGCTTCCCATAGTGTCAACTTTTATGCGATGGTTCTTTTTCAATATACCTGTACCCCAATTTTTTCTCGCACTTCGTTCATTTTAGCTGAAGCGACTTTTTTTGCTTTTTCACTACCGGCTTTTAGGATTGCCAACACTTTAGGAATATCTTTGGCAAATTCTTTTCTTCGCTCGCGCAACGGCGCAATGAATTTTTCTAAATCATCTATTAACATCTCTTTAAGTTCTTTATATTTACCAGCTTTCTCTTCGTAAATTTTCTTTAATTCATCTTCGCTACGAAAAAGTTTATGAATAGCATAGACATTTTTAGGAATTCCTCCACTGGAATCAGTTACAATACTCATCACACATTTTTTAATTTCTTCATATTCGGCAAAAAGTGGAATAGTATTATTGTAACTTTTAGACATTTTTCTGCCATCAGTCCCTGGTATAATCGCCACATCTTTTATAATCATCGCCTCTGGCAGTTTGAAAGTTTCGCCAAAAGTATTATTAAATTTTTCCGCTGTATCACGCGCAATTTCAACGTGTTGTTTTTGATCAGCGCCGACTGGCACAACATCAGGACTATAAAGTAAAATGTCCGCCGCCATAAGCATCGGATAATTAAAAGTGCCAACATCAATTTCTTTATTTCTCGCTTGCGCGTCTTTAAAAGCATGCGCTCGCATCAGATACGGCATTGTGGTAATAGTTTCAAAAATCCAAGCAAGTTCAGTGTGTTCGGAAATGTCGCTTTGTTTAAAAAAAGTTACTTTTTGCGGATCAAGACCTAATGCTAAATAATCAAGTACAACATTTTTTATGTTCTCACTCATTTCTTTTGGATTTCGAAGGGAATGCAAAGCATGATAATCAGCGATAAAGACATAACCATCGTGCTCATTTTGCAAATCAACAAATTGTTTCATTGCCCCAAAATAGTTGCCAATATGCGGTTTTCCTGAGGGTTGGACACCTGATAAAAATATCTTTTTAGACATGTTTGCATTTTAACATATAATCTTGAATTATGAAATTTTGTAATTAACATCTTAGTAACAGTTTTACGCACCTTGTCACTTTGACAATTTTTCTACTGTGTTAGAATGGCTTTAATGGCAAAGATAACAAAAAGCAATAAAACTAATCTCCGCATTCCCCCTCAAAGCATTGAATCCGAACAAGCAGTATTGGGTTCCATAATGCTCCGCAAAGATGCAATGCACGAAGTAGAGGACATGGTTAGTCCGGAATCTTTTTACGTTGAAAAACACAAAAAGATTTTTCAAGCGATGCTTGATTTATCTCTTAAGAATGAACCGATAGACATGCTTTCACTCTCAACAAAACTAGGTGAAAAAAAATTGCTGGATCAAGTGGGGGGCAATAAGTATCTCGCAGAAATAGTAAATGTTGTGCCTTCTTCCACGAACATTAAACACTACGCTGATATTGTTCAAAAAAAATATGTTTTAAGAAGTTTAATAGAAGCGGCCGACTACGTGTCTGAACTTGCCTTTGAAGAAGGCGATGACCATATGGATGATATATTAGACATGGCGGAAAAGAAAATTTTCGGCGTAGTTTCATCTCCGAAAAATCAAAAATTCATAAATTTAAAAGACGCGTTGCCCGAAGCTTATGAACGTTTGGAAAGATTGCACGAAAATAAGGGAATGTTGCGTGGACTTCCGACTGGCTTCAAAGATTTGGATTTGATACTTTCGGGCTTGCAAAAATCTGATTTGGTAATTCTCGCAGCCCGACCCTCAATGGGTAAAACTACTCTTGCGCTTGATATTGCTCGCATGTCTTCTGTCGTTCACGAGAAATCAGTATTGGTATTTTCTCTCGAAATGTCTTCTCAGCAATTAGTAGATAGGATGCTCTCGGCGCAATCTAGGGTCAACGCTTGGAATTTGCGTACTGGTCGTCTTTCTTCTGATCGTGAATTCTCTCAGCTTCGAGATTCGTTGGATAAGTTAGCTAAAGCAAAAATTTATATTGATGATCAGCCGGGAAACTCTATAGTTAGAATGAAAGCTCTATCGCGAAGATTAAAAGCAGAAAAAGGGCTTGACCTTATAGTGGTTGATTACCTGCAACTTATGACCACTTCAAAAAATTACGATTCAATGGTCAATCAAGTAACAGAAATTTCCAGATCATTGAAAAGCTTGGCCAAGGAGTTAAATGTGCCAGTGCTAGCGCTTTCTCAGCTTTCCCGCGCGGTAGAATCAAGGGGTGGCAAGCCAAGATTATCCGACCTCCGCGATTCCGGCTCTATTGAACAAGACGCGGATGTTGTAATGTTTATTCATAGAGAGGACAAAGGAAAAGACGAATCGGAAAAAACAAACATCGCCGAAATTTTAATTGAGAAACATCGCAATGGCCCGACTGGAAAAATTGAACTTTATTTTGATGAAAAAACAACAACATTCTTGAACCTTGAAAAAAGCAATATTAGCGAATTCGCGACCAAAAAAGTAAATGAGGATTTAGATGAATTTTAATACAGACAGATGGATATTATCGATAAATTAACTGAAATTTTTAAAGAATTTCCCGGAATTGGAGAACGACAAGCAAGACGTTTTGTCTATTTTTTAATGTCTAGAACTCCTGCCTATAATGAAAATTTAACGGGACTTGTTTCAGAATTGAAAAAAGAAATAGCGCAGTGCGGAGAATGTTTTAGATTTTTTATTGTTGGAAAAAACCCCACCAAAGACAGGGCAAGTAAAATCTGTGATATCTGCTCTAATATCCATACTGATTCTTCTATTTTAATGATCGTTGAAAAAGATTCTGATTTAGAAAGTGTAAAGAAAAGCCGAGTTTATAATGGCAAATATTTTATTTTAGGCGGACTCGTGCCGATTGTTGAAAAAAATACTAAAAAAAGAATTCGCATTGAAGAATTAAAAGGAAAAATTAAAAATGATAAGAAGTTAAAAGAAATAATTCTAGCTTTTTCCATCAGCCCTCAGGGTGATCATACTGATTCTTATGTTCGAGAACAGATTAAGGACATTGTAGAAAAATTAAAAATAAAAATATCTTCTCTTGGTAAAGGTCTCTCCACCGGCACGGAGCTAGAATACTCTGACAACGACACTCTCAAAAATGCGTTAAAAAACAGGCAATAAGAACCTGTCTTTTCGGTAGATTATTTTATCGCAGTAATTTTTACCTTGAAAAATGGCTGACGGTGACCGTTGCGACGGAGGTAGCGGGATTTTTGTTTATATTTCACAACTAAAATTTTTCTAGCACGACCGATTTCCATAATTTCAGCAACAACTTTTGCGCCGGTAATGTAGGGTGTGCCAATAGTGGTATTTTTGCCATTATCAATAAGCAGAACTTGGTCAAAAGAAAGTTTGTCTCCCTTTTTATACTCCCCCCCGCCTGCACCAGCTGTACTGGAAGCATTGCGGACAGGCTTTATTTTTTCAATAGAAAGAAAGCCTCCTTCGGAGACCTTGTATTGTTTTCCACCTGTCTGGATAACTGCAAATTCCATAAAATTCATACTATCTGAAATTTTACAAAAAAGCAAGTAT
>MFTF01000013.1 GCA_001786745.1 Candidatus Nomurabacteria bacterium RIFCSPHIGHO2_01_FULL_36_23
CTAAGGAAAATTATAAAATTTTGAAAGAAAAAATTATTAAACAAATGAAAGAAATGCCGTTTATAGATAAACGTGGTTTTAAATATTATTTTGGAGAAAATTTTCCAGAAATGTTTTCTGACTTTGCCTACAACGAAACTATCGCTAATTATTATTTTCCTTTATCTCGCGAGGTTGCGCTATCGCGCGGATATGCGTGGAAAGACAAAGAAAAAAAAGATTATAAAGTAACCATAAGATCAGAAAATTTACCGGAGACCATTGTGGAAACGAACGATTCAATTTTAAACGAAGTAATAGAGTGCGAAGAAAAAGACAATCTAGATTCTGTGGGTGCTTTCCGAATTACTCAAAATGAGTTGAATTTTTATAAGAAAATGGATTTGCCATTGCCTCGAGCTGTTTTAATATTCGCCATTTGCATCGCATGAAAAAGCGTCCGATGCTCAAATTTATAGAAAGGCAGTGCGGTAAATGCAATACCAGTGTTCAGACTGTCTATACCGAAGATTACGCGCCAATAATCTATTGCGAAAAATGTTATCAGCAGGAAGTTTATTAATAGTTTTAAAGTTTTTTATACAATATACAGGATTCTAGCATATGCAGAAATCTTATACATGTTGTGAATTTTCGCATATGCGAAAATTCACAACACTAGATTTTTTATTAATTTTCACTTTCCGAAAGCTTCAAAGAGAACTTTTTTGGTTTCTTCGTCTATAAATTGTGTGACGATAATCATCATCTCTGTTGTCAGACCGAGATCTTTTTTTATATTCATAAAAAGATGTTCAAAAGGGTAAAGGGAAATCCAAGCGGAATTCTTAAGACAAACGAAACTGGCTTTTTTAAGAAGATAACGCAATGATTCGCGTTCGCTTTTTCTATTTTCCGGCAAGTCAAGAAGAATGATTCTCCAAAAACCGTCCCAAGAAGTGTTCACGAGAGATGTGTCGCTCTCAAGCTCTAAACTATGCATTTTCTTTTTTCCTTCTTTTGTCAGACGCGCGTATTCGTTCTGTGGGGAGGAGATATGTTCTATCAATCCTGCCTCTCTAAGGCCTTTTAAAGATCGTGTAATAGCGTAGACGTCATGAGATAGCGCTTTAGGCGCTATCTGAGCGCCTAAAGCGCTATCTCGAATTTCAGGTAGGGAAATGGCTGGTTTTTGGCCTAAAATCTTGATTATTTTATTGGAATAGTCATGCTTTCTTGACATACCTATATTTTATAATATATACTGTCTTTTGACAAGTATTCCGTGACCACGAAATACTTGCTAAAATAATGGATTAGTATATAATAAAGTTATTAAATTTAATTATTAGTTTTAATTGGCCGAAAGGCTTTATAAATTATATGGCAAAAATAATAGGTATAGATTTGGGTACAACAAATTCGGCGGTTGCGGTGATTGAGGGAGGCGCTCCGAAGATTATTGAAAACGTGGAAGGCAATCGCACGACGCCTTCGGTCGTGGCCGTGGCTAAAAATGGCGACCGGATTGTGGGACTTCTGGCCAAAAGACAAGCGGTGACAAATCCAGAGAATACAATTGCCGAGATTAAGCGCTTTATGGGTCATCGTTTTGATGATCCAGAAGTGCAAAAAGATCGCGCAACAGCCTCATTTAAAATTGAAGCGGGTGATGGAGGAGGAGTAAAAGTAAAAATGATGGATAAATTTTATCGACCAGAAGAAATTTCCGCCATGGTTTTGCAAAAAATAAAAGTAGACATAGAAGCTAAACTGGGGGAGAAAATTACCGAGGCTGTTATCACCGTGCCGGCATATTTTAACGACGCGCAAAGAAAGGCCACCAAAGATGCAGGACAAATTGCTGGACTTGACGTAAAACGTATTATCAACGAACCAACAGCGGCGGCACTGGCTTATGGATTCAACAAAAAGAAAAATGAAAAGATAGTTGTCTATGATTTCGGTGGAGGAACTTTTGACGTGTCCGTGTTAGAAATAGGCGATGATGTCATAGAGGTAAAGTCCACCGACGGGGACAGTCATATGGGCGGAGGCGATATTGATAGAAAAATAATTCGCTGGATAGCGGAAGAGTATAAAAAAGAATCCGGCATTGATGTGACCAAGGATCCTTTAGCGCACCAAAGATTAAAAGAAGCGGCTGAGAAGGCAAAACACGAGCTTTCTACTACCATAGAAGCTGAAATAAATATTCCATTTATAACTTCTGATTCATCCGGACCAAAACATTTGCTTTTAAAAATGTCTCGCGCCACCCTGGAAACGCTTTCAAAAGAATATATTGATCGTTCTATTGAAATAACCAAAAGAGCGTTAGTAGCATCACCGTTTAAGATGAATGAAATAAACGAAATCATATTGGTTGGCGGACAGACCAGAATGCCGAAAATCGTGGAAGCGGTAAAAAATCTTTTTGGCAAGGACCCTAATATGTCTATCAACCCCGATGAAGTTGTGGCCTTGGGCGCCGCAGTTCAAGCGGGTGTTCTGCAAGGAGATGTGCGCGATGTGTTGCTTCTTGATGTAATACCGTTATCTTTAGGTATTGAAACGTTGGGAAGCGTGGCCACAAAATTAATTGAAAGAAATACGACCATTCCATCAAGTAAATCTCAAATATTCTCCACGGCGGCGGATAATCAAACTTCGGTTGAAATACATATTGTGCAAGGAGAGCGTCCGATGGTCTCTGACAATAGATCTCTTGGCCGATTTATTTTAGATGGAATTCCACCAGCACCCAGAGGGATGCCCCAGATAGAAGTGGCTTTTGATATTGATGCGAATGGAATTTTGAATGTGACAGCAAAAGATAAAGCTTCTGGCAAAACCCAGTCAATCAAGATAGAAGCAAGTTCTGGATTAAAAGAAGAAGAGATTAAAAAAATGCAAAAGGATGCGGAACTTCACGCCGAGGAAGATAAAAAGAAAAAAGAAGTTGTGGATGTTAAAAATACAGCGGAAATGATTATTTACACCGCTGAAAAAGCAATTAAAGACAATGAAACTAAAATTCCCACAGAATTAAAAGATAGTGTCAATGCGAAAATAACTGCGTTGCGAGAAGTGAAAGATGGGACTGATTCGGAAGCGATTAAAAAAACCACCGAAGAGCTTTCCTCTGAAATGTCTAAAATAGGGGAGGCGATAAGTAAGGCGAATGCAGCCAATCCTTCGGCAGGCTCAGAATCTACGGCTCCCGAAGGAGAGAAAACTGAACCGAAAGATGCAGAATTTAAAGAAACTCCGCCGGAAGGCGAAACACCGAAAGCATAAATTGAAATTTGACTTTTTAATGGTCTTTGTATAGCATTCTCAATGGATAAGGAACAACAGTGGTCCTGGCGACATATTTACCTAGGTAGCTGGGTAAATAGTTGGGATCGTCACCCAAAACTGGACCGATAAGAGAGTTGCGGTACTTAGAATAAGTGGGAGACTATGAAGTTTTCTGTCCGCGGAAAACTGAGTCACCAGTGAAATACCACTTTCCGCAAATTGAATTGAGGTTTGTTATCCGAGGGCTGTCATAACCACATGATGGCCCTTTAATTTTTCCAAATTTCTGCGATTCAAGTTTTTCTTTTACGTTATCAAAATCTCTTGGGTCGGAATTAGCAATCTCTATCGCTTTTGCGGTTGCCTCTTTTTCTGTTATTTTTAGTTTCTCGTTATTTATTTCAAGAAACACAAAAAGAAAGACATGCAAGTGAAATTCTTTTATTACCATTGGGGAAAATATGTCCCTTATTTATTTTATAAAATAAAATTGCTGATTTTGACTCAATCGTCGGGTACTGCTCTTGACCAAAATGTTTCGTTTGGGGAATAACAACAAGGTTTCCTATTTCTTTTTTATTTACTTGATCAAATGGAGGAATAGGTTCACCGATTTCTTTAAATCTGTCGAAAAGTACTAGATATATAGAAGCTATATCTTCTTTAGACAAATATCTAGTTTGCTTCGATTGTTCCTTCTCTGTCATAGCGAGCTAGATCTTTGAAACTTTTTTTATATTGTTCAAAGACCGCATTTGTTGTATCGCTTATATCTTTTACTTTAACGTTTTTAGCCAGAGAACCGATGGTAACTCTCTTTTTAGTTATTTTCCTTATGAAATCTTTCATATGTATATCATATCATTTAATTTATACTAGTACAAGCACGCAGGCAAAAACTTGTTTATACATCTCATTTTTTGATATAATCTAATCATGGATTTCCCCGAAATACCTTTCAATAAAGAGATTACATATCTTGGCATTACCACTTACCGAGACAAAAATCAGCTTTTTGGCATAAAGCGCAAGGATAGGCGCCAGCATGTTTATCTGCTCGGAAAATCCGGTACCGGTAAATCCGTGTTGATGTTCAATATGATTATTCAAAATATCCAGAATGGCGAGGGGGTTTGCATGGTTGACCCGCACGGAGAAAATGTCGAAGCAATTCTTTCAGCTATTCCGCCGCATCGCATGAAAGACGTAATTTATTTTAATCCGGCGGATACGGATTACCATATTGGATTTAATGTTTTAGAGCTGGTTGATTCTAAATATAAACATTTAGTCGCTTCCGGACTAATGGGAATATTCACTAAAATTTGGGCGAATGCTTGGAGCGCTCGAATGGAATATATTTTGAACAATTGTATTTTAGCATTACTGGACACTCCGGGGACGACGCTTTTAGGAATTCCTCGAATGCTAGTGGATAAAGATTATCGCCAAAAAATAATTTCAAATTTAAAAGACCCCGTCATTAAAGCTTTTTGGGTGCATGAATATGAAGCTTGGCAGGATAAATTCAGAAATGAAGCTATTGCGCCGATTCAAAATAAAGTTGGACAATTTCTTTCCACTTCCATCATCCGAAATGTTGTCGGCCAGTCCAAGAGCACTATTAATATCTTTAACATGATGGATGAGGGAAAAATTTTTCTAGTCAATGTTTCCAAGGGGCGCATCGGTGAGGATAACTCCGCGCTTTTGGGAGGTATGATTATTACCAAAATTCAGCTTGCGGCGATGGAACGAGTGCGCATTCCCGAAGAACACCGCCGGGATTTTTATCTTTATGTGGATGAATTTCAGAATTTTGTGACCGATGCTTTTGCCGGTATTTTATCTGAAGCGAGAAAATATAGATTGAATCTTACCGTAGCGCATCAATACACTGCTCAACTTATTTCAGATAAAAGTTCGGCCGTGCGTGACGCTGTTTTCGGCAACGTGGGCACGATGATAGTTTTCAGAGTCGGCGCTGATGATGCGGAATTTTTAGAAAAAGAATTTGAACCTGAATTTACTCCGCAAGATATTGTAAATTTGCCGAACTATAAAATTTACCTGAAATTAATGATAGACGGCGTGACCTCTCGCCCCTTTTCCGCTAAAACCCTGCCACCGATGGTAAAATCTGGCGATAAAAAAATTGAAGAAGAGGTGATAAAATCTTCTCGCGATCTTTATTGCCGGCCGAAAGTGGTTGTAGAAAGAGAAATTAATAATTGGAGTGGAATGTCGCTCGGTAATGAAAATGAACCGGGGAATGTGGAAAAATTTGATGTTGTTTGTTCACTTTGCAAAAAAACAGCCACAGTTCCTTTTAAACCCGAAAAAGGAAGACCAGTATATTGCAAGGATTGCATAGCCAAAATAAAATCCGGAGAAGTAAAAGTAGAGAAGGGATCGGAAAATCAAATTAAATACGATGAGTCCAAATTCTTTAAACCATTGGCCGACCTAGGTATAGAGTTTCAGCAAAAAAACGGAGGTAAAATTGAGGAAGGAGAAAGGTATCCCGAGAGAATTGATAAACATGAAATTTCACCCATAGGTCTACCCTCGAGCATAGCTCTACGGGCGAGCCAGTCGATGAATAAACCTCTCGTTTCGACTGGTAAGCCCTCCTCTTCGGCGGGCAGGCCTGGAATATTTGGGGCTATCAAAAAAGTTTTTATCCCAGACAATAAATCAAAACCTGTCCGCGCAGGTGGGGAAAATCTGGCCTTGAAAGAAGTTTTAAATAAAATAAGTGAACCTATTTCGCTTGATGCTTTGAAAGATAAAGATACGATGCATTCCAAACCTGCCCGCAATGCTACGCATGGCGTTGCAGGCGGAGATCGCGCCGCTAGTCCCGAAGATATGAATAAATTAAAAGATTTGATTTTGGAAAAAACACTTCCACCTCCTACACCCAATCCTTCGACAAGCTCAGGACCTTCGGCCGTTAAAACCAAAGCTTCGTCCGTAGGGGGGCTACCCTCGGGCGTAGACCCACGAGCGAGCCAGCCGAGGGAAGTTCCTGAAGATGTTTTGAAAAAAATTCTGGAATAAAATCTAACAAGATTTAACCTTATCACAGAAAACTTATAACTCTGCTATCGCAGAAATATAAGTAAAAAACAAAATGGAACAAGAAATTAAAACAGAAAATAAAATGTGTCAGAATCCCGAACGAAAGCAAAGCTTCGTACGGGACAGGTTGCAAAAAAGTTATGGAGTATAAATCACAAAATGTAGTGTGTCAAAACTGTAAAAAAGACTTCACGATAGAACCGGAGGATTTTAATTTTTACGAAAAAATAAAAGTTTCTCCACCGACATGGTGCCCAGAGTGTAGGGCTATACGAAGACTAATTTGGCGAAATGAAAGATCATTGTATCATAATACCTGCGCATTTTCAGGAAAGAGTATTATTTCAATGTTTTCTCCGGAGACAAAACTTGTAGTTTATGATCGCGATATTTGGTGGAGTGATAAGTGGGACCCGTTTGACTATGGAATGGATTATGATTTTTCTAAACCATTTTTTGAACAATTTCAGGAATTGCTGAAACGTGTTCCCCTTGCCAATCTAGGCAATACCAACATGGTAAATAGTGATTATGCCAACCATTGTTTGGACTGTCGAAACTGCTTCTTATTATATGCTTCGATAACAGTTGAAAATGTTTTATACTCTACCGGAATGGTTAATGTAAAAGACTCATTAGACCTATATAAAATTATCAAATCAGAGCAATGCTACGAAGACGTCTTATGCGGAAGCATTTTTAATACTCATTTTAGTTACGATAGCGATGAATGCATAAATTCTATATTTCTTACATCTTGCCTTAATTTGCAGGATTGCTTAGGGTGTGTAAACTTGCGGCATAAAAGTCATTGCGTTTTCAATAAACAATATTCTAAAGAAGAATACGAAAAAATTCGCGCCAGTTATAATCTGGACAGTTATATCGGACTCGAAAAATTTAAAAAAAAATATGCGGAGTTTTTAAAAACACAATTTAGAAGATTTGCCTTTATCTATAAATCAATAAATGTGACAGGAGATAATATGATACATTCAAAAAACGGGAGAATGTTGTTCGACATTTTTGGCGAACTTGAAAATTCTAAGTACGTTTGTCATGTGGCAGCAGGACTCAAGGAAAGCTACGATGGCTATGGGGCAGGAGCCCATGCTGAGTTTATGTATGAAAGTATTGATACGGGGGTAGAAGGGTCTCGACAGTTGTTTTCAATTATTAATCATAGCTGCCTAGCTACTCACTATACTTATATGTGTTACAGTTCTAAATTTTTGTTTGGGTGTATAGGAGTTAGAAACCGGGACTATGCTATTTTAAACAAGAAATATACGAAAGATGAATACGAAAAACTTTTACCAAAAATTATTAAGCATATGCAGGAAATGCCTTATACAGATACTATGGGCCGAGTATATAAATACGGAGAATTTTTCCCAATGGAGTTATCTCCTTTTTCCTATAATGAGACAATCATACAGGAATATTACCCACTAGATAAAAAAACAGTTTTCGAATATGGTTTAAAATGGAAAGAAATTTCAGAGAGGGATTACAAAATAGAAATTAAATCTGAAGATTTGCCGGACCATATCAAAGACGTAGATGAATCTATCGTCGGCAAGGTTATCGAGTGTATGCATAAAGGAGAATGCAATCAGCAATGCACAGAAGCATTTAAGATACGGGAAGATGAATTAAAATTTTACAAGAAGATAAATATAGCTCTACCACGGCTCTGCCCAAATTGTCGTCATTTTGAGCGGTTAAAAAAAAGAAATCCGATGAAACTCTGGCACAGGCAATGCATGTGCGACCCGACTTCGCAAAGCTACGACGGGCAAAGCAAAATAAATCATTTTCATGGAAAAGAGAAATGTACAGTAGAATTTGAGACTTCATATGCGCCAGACAGACCCGAAATAGTGTATTGCGAAAAATGTTATCAGCAAGAAGTTTATTAATGATATAATCGTTAAATGAAAGATTTTACCAATTGGCATAAAATTAAAAGAAAGATTGAGCAAAAAGAAAATCGAATATATTTTCAAATTCGGGATA